>CAZZHU010000086.1:0-17629 GCA_964654045.1 uncultured Leptospirales bacterium | reverse complement strand
CGAGCCTTAGCGAGCGAGGAGCGGAGCGGAGTGGTTATGCTTTGTTGAGCCGCCGTAACTTTGCTATTTATTATTCTGATAATGAGATGTATATTTATCAAGAACAGTTTTAATCATAGTTTGGTATGGGACACCAATTTTTTTAGCTTTTTCTTTAAAAAAATTGATACTATTTTTACTCAAGAGAATAGTAATTTTAATATTATCATCTTTTGTTAATAATTTTTCAGGTGCCGGTAAAAAATCATCAATTATTCTTGAAGAAATAATTGCATCAGATATGTCTTTAGGTGCAGATTTATATACTATTTTTTTCTTCATATTTTTTCCTCCCTTCTCTCCAATATCCAGCTCCAATAATTCTAATTTTATTGGATCGTATTATAAATCGAACAGTTAAAATATTATTATCAATTTTGCCAAAACAAAAATAACGTTTTTCATTTTTGGTTGGATGCTTAATATCAATAGCAATTACTCTCTGAGGATCGCAAAAAAGCTAATTGAGCATCAATAAATGAAACACCATGTTTGTGCAGGTTTTCAGTATTTTTGATGTGATCCCATTCAAATTCATGTTTAAATATATACATATGATATGCCATACGTCAATACATATTTTTAATAAAGTTAGGATTTTTCTGGGCTATTAATGTTTAAAGCAAAGTTATGGTGGCTAACTAATAATGGACGAAATACACAACATGATAAAAACCGAACATTGGTGAAAAAATGCTTGCCCGCAGACTATTACAACAGCTGTTAGTTGTTATTGCAATAATTTTTTAGCTGCCGTGATACTAACAGGCTAGTACCGGTATGCATTACAACCGCCATCGGGACCATTGCCGTCCGGATCATACCAGGCATCCATCAGTTCGAACCAGTTATCAACCAAATCGGCATCATCTGACTGCCTGTCCACACACCACAGCAGTTCGCCCTGATATTTTGCGGCACAGCTTGCACCGCGTACACTGGCGTCATTTGCGTTATACCAGCAGTGACTGCAAAACATCGGCCTTCCCGAAACAAAATCGTCACATGAAACAAATACGGAAAGTCCGGCATTGTGACTTGTGCGATCAGCGCCATAATACGCATACACGATAAGGTTATCGACTGCGCTTTCAAGAGCCGAAGCTCCCGACCTGGTGTCCGCGGCAAATTGCATATCTGCGGCAATTCCGCCGCTCAGCGCACTTAAACCGTAAAACGGTGTAGCGCATTTGCACATTACATCAACCCTGATCAGGATTCATACTGGAAAACCTGTCAACGCGAGTTGAATCGTCACAAAGCTGCTCGAAGAATATTTTTTCGTTGTTTTGATACAACTGTTTTATTCAATAAAGCTCTCATACCTTTTCAGCAGCAGGTCAAACACTATTGCTGAATTTTCGTATTCCACCCTGTCGCCGTTTCTAATAAACCCAAGTCCTTTGGGCACGGTTCACTTTTTTTACCGCGCACCACGAGTTTTGACGCCCGGTTGCCGATCCCGTAGATGGCGGGTATGATCGAAGGCGCGGAATCCCCGCTTTTCACCGTACCGGCAAGCATCATGAGGGCAAGTACCGACAGCCCCGCCGCGTACCACGGCGAAACTAGGCCGCGGCCGATGATGAGAAACGCAAGGTATGCGGCCGACGGCAGGATGAGGACGACGGCGCTCACCAGGCCGGGCGCGACGGACCGGAACCGCAGGGACCAGTATACATGCTGCAGCGCGTTCGCGGCGGAGATCAAAATCGCGGGAAGGATGATGTATGCCGCAATGCGCGGACTTGACGGCAGTGATGCCGCGGCGCACCAGAAAAGACCGATCATGCAAACAAAACCGATCCAGGCGCGGGCGTTTCGATCGTTGTGCGTCGCCGGCAGTCCCGCAAAAACCCTCTTTTCAAAGCGTGCGATGTTCCATTCCTCGAGTTCATGGATAACGAAAAACAGGTAAAATATCCATAACGATTCCCTCAGGCTCACACTTTCGATGATTGTCATGATGTTGTTCACGGTCTTCCCCCTTCTGTTCGAAAAATTTCTTCACGCGCCACTCAGTGCAAGAAACGCTTTAACTTCATTGCGTAAAGAATCCATCGGTATGCATGCACTCTGGATCCTCTTTTCCGGATCATCTTCTCCGCGATACCCGCAACCCTGGCTGGATCGAGAGTGATGAAACCGGGAACATCGGGCGCATGATCTCCCTCTTTTTCATGGAACGACGTATTCATGGGGCCGGGAAGAAGAAGCCCCACGCGTATGCCGTGCTTTTTCAGCTCGAGGCGGAGCCCTTCCGTGAAACCCGCCAGGGCGAACTTCGTGGCCGAGTATACGCCGCTTTCGGCAAAGGACATCTCGCCGAGAAGCGATCCGATATTGAGGACGTATCCCTCTTTTCCGCGCTTCATGAGCGGCAGCATCGCCCGGGTGCAGTAAAACACGCCGAAAAGGTTCACCTCGAAGTGTCTTCGCATCTCATCGCCGCTCATTTCAGAAACCGGTTTATGGATGCCAATGCCGGCGTTGTTGATAAGCACATCGATGCGTCGATATGTTTCACCGATTGTCCGGACGATACCCGCGACGGCCCGTTCGTCGGTAATATCGCACGGGAACGCATCGGGCGAGTATCCGGCAATGTCCGAAACGGCCCTCTGCGCCGATTGCAGCGATTCCTCCGAACGCGCGATAAGGATGACCCGCGCGCCATCCCTGCTCAGGCGCAGGGCCATCTCCCTGCCGAGCCCCCGCGACGCCCCGGTGATGACGATCGTACTTCCCGATATCTCCATGGCAATACTCCTTTACGTGTCGGCGATGATCATGAGCGTTCGATCATGCTTCCTCGCCCGTGCCGGCGGGCGAACAGCAGTACGCCAACGAAGGCCGAGATGAAGCCGCAGAAAGATCCTCCGATGCCGTGACTTACGGAATTGTCAAGAATCGACAGGGGCATGGGAATTATAAAATAGTTAAGCACCGCCGACACGACGAAGCTTGCGATGCCGCCGATGCAGGCGATCTTTACGGATGGCAAAAATGTGTGTTGCATTACTCTCCTCCGGTAGTTTTGTATGAATTCAATATACCGGAGGATTCCGATGCGGCAATTGATGTATGTTAAGATTCCCTGAAATTCGCACGGATCCTGCTCAGCGATTCAGGAGTGATGCCCAGGTACGATGCGATGTGGTACTGGTTCAGCCTTTTTTCAAGATTGGGGTAGTCCTTCAGGAATCGCGCATACCGCTCCTGCGCATTGTACAGCAACAGCTCCGCTTCCCTCTTCTCCTTGATGATAAACAGCATATCGGATAATTTTTTCGCCACCGACTGCCAGCATACGTGGCCGGCCAGCAGGTCGCGGTACGTATCGTAGTCGAAGACATACAGCTCGGTATCTTCCAGCGCCTGGATATAGAAACTCGATTCCTCCCTCAGCAAAAAAGCGCTGTAAGAAATCGCCAGCGTGTTCTCCATGCAGAAATGCTTGGTGATTTCCCCGCCGTCGGTATTGATGTAATACAGTCTCATGAGGCCGGTAACCACATACCCGATATGCCGCGGAACCTCCCCGGCTTTCAAAAAGAACTCGTTTTTGTTCAGTCGTACCGTCTTTCTTCGTTGAATGACTGTTCCAATCTCCTCCGCGGGAATATTCTCCGGGAAATTCATCGATTCGACCAATTGATGAAGGTAATCCATTGCCATATTCGTGCAACCCTCGATACCGCATCGGAATTATGCTTCCATATCTAAGAAATTTCAAGCCCCCTGACCATTACTTTTTATGTTGAAGGGGCCCCATGAGACCCATGGCAGGTGCAGATAACGCATTCAGTCTCATTGGCCCATACTGAATAGGTCGTAAATTCCTGGATATTGAAGCCAATTAATTCACCCGCTGTCAAAAATTCTTTTGTCTGATGTTCTACTTATCCAGAGCGCTCCTGTTGAGCCAGTATCCTGGGCAAATATCCATAAATCTGCCATATTAAATCTTTTTGGCCTTTCCTGTTACTGCCCCCGCAAGCATTCCGAAAATTCCCTTTCCTCCTTTGTAAGGTTTTCCCTTTAACAATATCTTTTCAATTCGAAGTTCCCGCAGGTTTTTGGGTTTCAATTTCAATGGATTTTTATTCAGGATAACCATGTCCGCGAATTTCCCGGTTTCAAGACTGCCCAGTTCTTTTTCGTCAAAGCCGGTGTATGCGACTTCATAAGTAAACATCCGCAAAGCTTCGGCAACGGATACGGACTGCTTCGGATTAAGGCAATTGCATGCCGCGTATATTCCTTCGATCGGGTCCGGGGGCGTAACCGGCGCATCGGATCCGCCGCTGACATGAATTCCCATGTCGATCATTTTTCTCAAGGGAGAGCCTGCCATCGCCCTGCCGCCCAGGATTTGTTTTAAATATCCGGCCGGTTCAAGAGGCGAGATAAGAAACGCGGGCTGCAGCGTTATCCCGATTTTCAATTTCGCAATTTTTTTAAGGTCTTCAGGCGCTATCAGGCACGCGTGAATGATCGTATGCCGGTGATCGTTTCTCGGATAATCCTTTAGCGCCGCCTCAAGCGCTCTTACCGCCTGGGCCACGGCCGCATCGCCTATCGCATGAAATTCAATCTGCAGACCTGCCCTGTTGGCTTCCTTCGCAAATGCGATGACCTGCTCATCGGTATAATACAGGATACCTTTGTTTTTCTTGTCGTTCGCATACGGCTGAAGTAAAGCCGCGTCAGTCGCTCCGAAACACCCGTCAAGAGCCGTGGCAAAGCATCCTCCGATCCGCGGCAGTTTTCTTTTCAATACTTTTTTCACATCCATGGTCTGGAAAAAAATCCTCAGGTTCAACTGCGTGCCTTTTGCTATTGTCCTGGCCAGGTCGACATCCATGTCTTTCGGAAAACCAATGCCTTCAACGGGATGGGCGATCGATATTCCCCGTTCGGCCAGTTTATCGACCCCCTGTAACAATCCCCTGAGGAGCTGCATGGTCGGGATCATGCCCGTGGCGAAATCAACACCTTTCAGATATGCCTCATTGAACAGCTGGCCGGTGTCGTAATTGAACCCGCGAAGTTTTCTGATCTCTTCGGGGTACTTGCCGATCATCATGGAGTTTCCAACCGCGCTGTGCCCGTCATAACAGATGACGATGACGGGACGGCCGCACCGGACATCGTCGAGGTCCTTTTTTGTCGCGAGGCGCTTTTCCCTGACGCTGTGCTTTGAATGTCCGAACGCCACTATGACAGGCGCTTTTGGATCGCTGTCAGCATATTTCTGTATCTGCTCTTTCACTTCATTTATATTCTTTGCGCTTCTGACATCGACGGTGGAATTGATCATCGACCATGATGAAAAATGAAGATGACCGTCGCCGAATGACGGGAGGAGGGCTTTATCTCCGAGGTCGATCATGCCGGATCCGGATATTTTATATTGTTCCGGCAACTCATCCCCGACGAATAGGATTTTTCCCTTATCTTCGACCAGGTATTTATAAACGCTGTTGTCCTTATTGCAGGTAACGATATTTCCCTTGTACAGTTTCATGGCTCACCTTCTTTTTTATTATAAGGCTACTTCTAAAAATCAGAAGTTACATTAAATCAATAAATTCTAAGTTCTGATTTTATACCCCGACAGCGAGCAACGCTGACGGGGTATAGTTACTCCTGTATGGCAACCTCCAAAACCTAATTTATAGAGGCAACCATAAGGCCGTCACAAACCGATTGTTATTGTGACTTCCATAAATTTTCGTATAACTACAAAAAATTTTATTCATACATAATGTTGTGTTTAAGGCATATTGCATGTTGTTAAATGGAAAATCAAGCAGTATTCTTGCAGGAATTTTCAGATGTATTCAGCTTACAATCCCGTATCCGTATTTAAAACAGATAGGATCGCTTTCGAGAATAGATTTACTGATTCTACTCTACATGAAGGCGAGCGCGGCACATTGTATCGGGAACATGGCAAAAAACGCTGCCTTTCATTTTCATAATAAAGAAAGGCGGCATATCGCGTTCCGGTTATATCTGTACGCCGAATCCGATGTAAAAATATAAACCTGATACCGGAGTTTTATAGGTCTCATTTTTTCTCCAGCCGTACAGAATGTTGCCGCAGTTGTCTTCGAATTCCGATACATTGACATAATCCAATGCGACACCGATCTTGACCATTTAAATGCCAAAGCTCATATTCCGCATAGAACTGGGGAAAATCGTTGATGGCCGGGGTAAAGTTATATCCCTGTATCACGCCGATGTTTATTTGAAATTGAAATTTTTCGTTGCCCCCCATAGCGAAGAGCACGGATGGAACTGCAATGAACAGAGTTAAATTTTAAGGCTTCTGTCCATTACTCTTTATGTTGAAGGGGCCCCATGAAACCCATGACAGGTGCAGATAACGCATTCAATCTCATTGGCCCCCTACTGAATAGGGCGTAAATTCCTGGATATTTATTGATAATTATTTCGGATGTCGTGCCGGTTGACTTTTAGTCTTGATTATTTAATCACAGAGAGTTGAGTTTAAGCTATCCCTCTGTATGTTATTGAAGATTCCTGTATTGAGAACGAACACCATATTCGTCTGGCGGTAGTAATAAGATGTCGAAATAACACTGGCTCAAGACCCCCGGTTCCTGAAAATCCTCTGAAAATATAAAGTGGTCATGTATAAAGCCACCTGATTTTTAAAAAAATAATTTTTTATGTCACACCTGCCTAAAAATATCGTATATATAAATATACGGACGGAACAAAAAATATGGCAGCAAATTGTATATTCCGGAGTGCATAAGCTTTACCCCTGAAAATTTCATCCAGATGTTACTTTCAGGGGTAATACAGATTAAAAAATACAGGGAGAGCTATGTATAATCCTTTTACAAGTAATAATAATGAAGATAATGCAATAGTTACAGAAGCATTAAGTGGAGATATTGATTCACTTGAAGAACTTATCATTCGCCACCAGTCATGGATATATAACATTGCGCTTAGAATGGTTTGTAATCCCGATGATGCGCAAGATGTTACCCAGGAGATCCTTATTAAAATTTTAACCAAGTTATCTACCTATGATTCAAAAAAAGCTGAATTTAAAACATGGCTTTATCATATTGTTTCCAATCATGTTATGGACATGAAGAAAAGAAAATATGAAGTTCTGGTTACTGGTTTTGAAAATTATTACAATCATGCCCAATTTCCGGATGAAAGACCCGAGTCTTATCCTGGATATAAAATTCTGATTGAAGAAACAAAAATCGGCTGCTATATAGGTTCACTGCTATGTTTCGATAGAAGACAAAGGCTTGTTTTTATTCTTGGCGCAATATTCAACGTTGAAGATTCAGTCGGAAGTGAAATTATCGGAATATCAAAATCTAATTTCCGGAAAATACTGTCTCGTTCAAGAAAAAAAATTTTTAATTTTGTTAATCAAACCTGCGGTTTACTGGATGATAAAAATCCATGCCACTGTTCCACCAAACTTTTAGGGCACATTAAAGGCGGATGGCTTAATCCTCAAAAAATAATGTTTTGCAAGGGAGAAACTCAAAAAATAAGTGATTATATATGCATCAATGACTTCAACAATTCAGATTACAGTAAATATATCCAACTATTCAGAGAACATCCGTTCTATAAGGAAAAAGACTTTGTCGGATGGGTCCGCAGCACAATTGAAAATGAAGAGTTTAAAAAGATATTTCATTTAAATTAAAAATTTTTTCATAACAGATCAACAAGCTTTATCAAGACGAGGCAAAAGTTAAAATTATCCCGGTTTTATAAATAATTACTTTTATCAGGAGAATAAAATGGAAAGTAAAGTAAGTGAAGCAATGTGGAATCTTCTTCAAAAGCAACTGGAATATAATGATGAGGAAATGAAATTATTTCGGGAAAACTCCAGAAATGAAAGCGCAATTTCAAAAATACCATTATTGATGAACATGAAATTTATTTTTGAAGTTGTCAACTCTCATGGATGCGGCTGCAAACATAAAAAAGGTGATAAGATTTATTTTGACGGCATTGGGCAGCTGATACCGGAACTCAGTCCAAAAAGAATATGCGCATTCTCAATTTCCGCCGTATCACAATTGATTTTTACGGCACAGGAACTGGTTTATGCGGGAGTTGATCCAAATGAAATGCGGCTGAACAGAGTCGGATGTTATGATGTAGGGATCAATTGCGGCGGCTGGGGTAATGTTGTTCTTGAGATATCAGTAGAAAATTCCTCTGTTCAAAAATGAAATTTTAAGGCCCCCGTCCAGAACTTTTCCTGTTGACATGGCCCGGATTTCTTCACATAAAACGCATTCAGTCTCATTGGCCCATACTGAATAGGTCGTAAATTCCTGGATTAAATTTCGAGCCATCTGTCCGGTGTTTTTTATGTTGATGATTGTTATTCGTCTGCCAAAAATAGCGCCGATAAAACTCATCGTGTCTCCTGGACCTATACCGGGGAGGAAGCAAAATTCTGGATTTTCAACACGTAATTTCTCCATGACTGTTTTTTAGTTGCAATTAACATTTACGTGCACGAGGATAGCATTTGACTGTTCAAACAAGGGAGTTCACCATGGCTTTTACACCGTTGGTATGGCTCGCAAGCGGTATCATTATCATGGCAAGCGAGATTTTTGTTCCGGGGTTCATTGTTTTCTGGTTCGGGGTCGGCGGTATTCTCACCGCCCTTTTCATTTTTATCGGGATCATTCCTGAAAACAGCGCGGAATGGCAGTGGATATTTTTCTTCTCCTCTTCCCTCGTCCTCCTGGGTTTCTGGCAGATTTTTCTTAAAAAAAAATTCAGGGGTGATGTGGTGGACGCTTCACGCGACGCGACTCTGCTGAACCTGAAGGGAAAAGTGACTGCGAGAATCGTTCCCGGGATACCCGGCGAGATCGAGCTTTACAGCATGTATCACGGAATAAAAAAATGGCAGGCGGAATCCGGGGAAACCATCGAAATCGGAGAAGAGGTAGTTGTCGCGGACGCAGACGGCATCAAGCTTATCGTAAAACACGTCTAATAAAAGGGAGGGCGTTATGGTTTATTTCGCAATCGCAGTCGGGGTCTTCGTGATTTTCATGATTATGAAGGGGGTGCGTATAGTCCCCCAGGCTGAAAACTGGATAGTAGAACGGTTCGGTAAATACTCTTCAACTCTCAATCCCGGGCTTAATCTTATCAATCCTATTTTCTCACGCGTTGCCACGAAAATCGACATACGGGAAAGCGTGCTCGACCTTCCCAAGCAGGGAACGATAACCAGCGACAACGCTTCACTGGAGGTCGATGGTATAGTCTATTTTAAAATTATGGATACCTACAAGGCCTATTACGGGATCCAGAACCTGCACTACGCGATACAGAATCTCGCCCAGACGAATATCCGCTCGATCCTTGGCAGGATGACACTTGACGAGTCTCTTTCCTCGCGGGAAAAAATCAATGCCGATCTTCTCATCACTCTGGACGAGGCGACCGACGCGTGGGGGACGAAAATCACGCGCGTTGAAATAAAGGACATCCAGCCCCCGGATGATATCGTCAACGCGATGACCCTCCAGATGAAGGCCGAACGCGAGAAAAGGGCCCGCATCCTTGAAGCGGAAGCGAAAAAGGAAGCGGCCGAACGGGAAGCGGAGGGAGTTAAACGCGCGCAGATACTCGCGGCCGAGGCTCGTAAAGAGTCCGCGGAAAGGGACGCCGAGGCAAGGGAGCGGCTCGCCCTGGCCGAGGCGAACGCCATCAAGCTCGTTTCAGAATCATTGAAATCGAGCAATGGGGACCCCCTTACCTACCTCCTGGGCCAGGAGTACGTCAAGGGGCTCGTTAAGCTCGGAGATTCTGCCAACAGCAAGTTCGTCCTTCTGCCCCCCGATCTGCTTGAATCGGTGAGAAGTATTTTTAAAAAATAGCGCCTCTCTCCCCGCGGGTCCGGGTGCATGCGAATGGGCATGAAGAAGAAGTCCCGCGGGGATAGTCCGGCGGAGGCCGTCCGTTTCCCCCCCGGGGGGGGAGGATGGAGATATAGCTCGATGCCGACGCCATCCCCGGCGCGGTCAGGGAAAAATTTCAAGGCCCCTGTCCATTACTCAAGGAAGAACCTGATCAAAGGCCTGGAACTGGCCCGCCGCAGATGCGCCACGGCCTTCGGGGAGGCCTAACAGCACCATAGAGGCTTCTCCTATCCTCCGGAATAATCAAGCGCAACCTGACGCATATATTTTTCATTAGTCTCCATCGTTTTATGCTTGCGATTCATAGCATTGGAATATAATTTTTTTTCAATCAACCACGGAGAGGATCCATGCTTGCCTATATCGGTATTGTCATTATACTGTTTTCATTCACCCTATTTCTGATACCGGATTCTCACCGCCAGCTGGAAAAGCTGCTTTTTTTCGGTTCCATGTGCCTCGGTTCCGGGCTGGTCCTGATCTCCATTGCCGTCACCGGCAGGGTTCCCCTCCGCGGTCCCGGTTCATGGCCCCATTTCCGGGAGCGCTTCGGCACGGCATTGTTCGGGCTCCTGATCTATCTGGCGCTTTTCGGAACCATGGCGCACTCGTTGATCCTGGCGATCAGAGATTATCTCCGGTAACGGTTTGCGCCTTTGACATCGTTTTCTCATTGAGGAGGAATGCTACATTGAAACCCGAGCTGACACGACCGCATCGCAGGAGCCGGCCGGCCGCCGGGATCCTGTGGGCCCTCATACTCATGGTGTCCGCATCAGCGTGCACATTCGCCGCCAAGGAGCCGCGGAGACTCGGTTCGGTCCGCGAGGCGGTCACCCATCCCGAAGCCGAGTCATTCATTTTCACCGGCACGGCCATGACCCGATATATGGGGACCTACACCTGGCGCAATCCCGCGTACAGGCGTCCCTTCGGCTCAGAGGGAAATCCCGATCCCTTCGCCATATGGGTCGTGCCGGTCGTTGATGTTTCCGGCGATGATGCCGGCCCCGTTGCCATGTGGGTCACCCTCGTGATTCCAGGGCGTAACATCCGCAACCTCGAAGACCGTCCCGGGAACTGGTTTGAATTGTTGCGCACCGCCTTCAATGGAAAAGAAGTGAAGGCAAAAGTGATGGTGCGCGCCGGCGAGGGAAAGGGTTCCGGATGGGAAAAGGCCGTTCGGAACGCGGAAACCAAGCACGGCCTGAAATCAGATCCCCTGGCCCCGGTCGTTGCCTGGCCGCCGCCGGAAGATTTGCGCGGTGAGCCCTCTCTTCGGTATTGACCAGGCGTCGCGGGCCGCAGGCCATAAAAGGCCGCCGCAATCCATCGCTGGAAAAAAATACTGGACCTTCCCGCTTACATATGCATGCTGAATATATACAATAACGCGGGCAAAGAAGCGCCCGTGCGTGAGGGACGCGCGGTCAGGTTTGTTCTGTGGGAACGCCGCCAGGAGACAGAATCTGCGTCAGGAGGTGCCGGCCATGAAAGGCAGCTACGGGAAAGGCAAAACAAGCAGGGAAATCTCAACCGGAAAGGGACCCTCCGGCGCCGTTAATAATTATCAGATAGAATATGTCCACGGAAAATTTTACCAGCTGGTGGGAGATTCGAAGACCGAGTTCACTCCCGACCCGGAACTGCTCGCGAAAATCAAGACGACCCTCAGGAAAAGGGGGATGTCGCTGGCCGATATCGCAGAGGACCGGTCGCCGGTCGATTTTCAGGTCCTGAGCAGCGGGAAGGTCGTGCTGCGGCAGATTCATCCGGATAAATAACAGGTCCCCCGCCCGGCGGGGTTACTGCAGACACGGCTCAACGCCGCTTCACATAAGCGGTATTCAGTCACCGGCATCGTGATTTATTAAATTGAAAGCCTCCTGACCATTACTTTTTGTGTTGAAGGGGCCCCCTGAGACCCATGGTTGGTGCAGAGAAAACACAGCAGGTCTCTTTGACTGGATCTAATGAGGAGGCAATTCCCTAAAATTCATCAAAGCCCTCGTTTTTTAATATATTTTTCATGGCATTATCCGTGCCTGACGGGTTCTGTGTTGCCTCCTCGCTCTTTGGTGCCGGCGCTTCATTCTTAATACTCCTTTCGCCGACGGTTTTTTCCTTGCCCGAGCGTTTTTCGATTGTAGCTGCCGCAATATGTATTTCACGGTGTTTTGAGTCTTTAATGGCGCCCTCCGCGTTGTCGCTGATCCTGAAGCGCTGCATCATGGCTATAAGCTCCTGGGCCTGGTTTGCCATCTCTTCGCTTGCGCTGGCGGTTTCTTCCACCAGTGACGCGTTCTGCTGGGTGTTGTTATCCATCTCCACGATCGCATTGTTGATCTGGTTTATGCCCTGTTTCTGCTCCTGGCTCGCGGCCGCGATTTCGCTTATTATCTGCGCCGATATTTTATTGGCTTCGGCTATTTTTTTCAGTGATTCGCCGGTCTTGTTCACCAGGTCCGTGCTTTTATCGACCTTGCTTACCGTGTCTTTTATCAAAGCCTCGATTTCCTTTGCCGCGTTTCCCGACCGCTGGGCCAGATTCCGCACTTCTCCCGCGACAACGGCAAAGCCCCTCCCCTGCTCGCCGGCGCGGGCCGCCTCGACGGCTGCGTTCAGGGCCAGCAGGTTCGTCTGAAACGCTATTTCATTGATAACCGCGATAATTTCGCCAACCCGCTTGCTCGAGTTGTTCATCTCGATTATCGAATCGACGGCTTCAATCGCCACCTTGTTCCCCTCCAGTGACTGCGACATGCCGGAGTCGGTGAATTCGCGGGCCCGTCCCGCATTTTCGGCGTTCTGGTTGATGGTTGCCGTCGCCTCTTCAATGGTCGATGCGATTTCCTCAAGGGCTGACGCCTGTTCACTGGTTCGCTGCGACAGGTTCTGGTTCCCTGACGCGATCTGCTCCACCGCCTGTGCGAGGTTTTGCGACGATAGTATGATCTCCGCGATGACTTTCTCGAATTGATCAATGCTGTTGTTCATGGCAGAGGCGATGTCGCCGATCTCGTCCTTGCGGTTGATGCCGCGGTAGCGGATCATAAGGTCCCCCTTCGCCATGGATGACATGACCTCTTTACATTCATCCAGCGGAGCGAGACGTTTGCTTATGAACAGATACAGGATAATGGCGCTTGCTCCAATGGCGACGCTGCTTATAATGAACATGATGACAGCCATGGACCGCGCGTTTTCATTGATGTCCGAAATATACATGGTGGTGGCGATATAGAATTTATAGGTATCGTTTTTCACGAACGCCAGGAACTTGTCCTTCCCTTCCCATTCATAATAAACGGTTGATCCGCTCGGCATTGAAAGCATCTTCTTTCCCCAGTCGTATTTATTGATGTCAAGGGTGAAGATGTTTTTTTCTTCCGGGTGAGCTATGATCATGCCGTCAAAATTCACGATAAATGGGTATCCGGTCTTTCCTATTTTCACCGACTTCACGAGTTTCCCGGAGAAAGGACCCACATCCACCGGGAGCCCCACGATGCCGATTACTCTGCCCCCGTCCATGATCGGCACCGTGATCAGAATGACCGTAAGGCCGGTAACGGGTGATTTTGCAATATCGCTTACATGAAAATCTCCTTTTAATGCGGCTTTCGTGTTACCGGCATATACCGGGATATCGCCAAATCGAACGCCGTCCGCCTTGCCGTCTGCGGAAACATGTATGCGTGAATTCAACTCGGCGGAGGAAATAAATACCTGCTCGTAAATACCCTTTTCCGTGAAAAAATGCGAAAGCAGTGGGCGGATTTCGTTATAGCGTCCCGCTTTTACCGCATTAATGATAAAAGGGTTTTTCGCGAAATATTTTGCGTTCCTGATTTCCGTGTCGTAGAAATTGAGCATATTACGCTCAATTTCTCTATTGAAGTTTGTTACCTGGTTCATGTATGCCTCTTCAAT
Organism: uncultured Leptospirales bacterium; assembly: GCA_964654045.1. Lineage (GTDB taxonomy): Bacteria > Spirochaetota > UBA4802 > UBA4802 > UBA5550 > RBG-16-49-21. Next base: position 3,677 of record CAZZHU010000086.1, on the reverse strand, counting down.
TGCGTTGTAGGCCACGTTATATGAGGTGATAACCAGGATGAGCGTAAGAATAATGATTACTAATACAACGATGAGTGAAATTATAACTTTAAGGCTTTTTAATGTTAATTTTTTCATAGTGGCGCACCTCTTATTTACTTATTTAACGGTACGGTGGATTGCTCATATGGTGTTCAATGTATTTCTATTAATATATATAATTTTAAAAAATAAATAACAAATTTTTAATTAACATGGAATTTATTTTATCGAAAAATGTCAGAGAAAACCCCGATTTTTAATAAATTTCTTGACTCATATCCAAACATCTCCAACTATTTTTCCACGAAAAGGCCTGTATATATAAAAATCTTTGTCCTTTTCATTCATGAGCTGACATTATATCAAGCGGTATTAACCGCCTGAATGATTATTTCACTGCAAAGCCCCTGTCGTTACACTGGCAGTACGAATCAAACAATATGATCTAAAAGAGTGATTGGTATGAAAACAAAAGTAAAGGTAGCGTTTGTAATCAATCTGCTGGTAATGTTAGGCATTCTGACAGGAGCAATACAATATCTTCTTGCTACTCAGATCAACAGCTACCACAGAGCCATGTCGGGAATGGAATGGTCAGCCATGGGTTCCGGCTTGAAAACCCTGCTGCTCATCCTTATGAAAGGGACGGGAACAGCGTCGCTTGTCTGTGCAGTAAGTTTAATCTTCCTGCTTTTTATCCCCTATCGGCGTCTTGAGGATTGGGCAAGATGGGCTGTGCTCGCAGTTGTCCTCGCATTGTGCGTACCCGCTTTAGTCGGCATTTTGTATTTCGATGTCGCGGCAAAAGCGCCATGGAAGTTGATAGCAAGCCTGACGCTTCTGGCTGTGGTCGCATTCTTTGTCTCCGGCAACCTTGGAAAGGGCAAAAAAGCTACAGGGAAAAGTAAATTTTAAGCCCCCTGACCATTACTTTTTGTGTTGAAGGGGCCCCTTGAGACCCATGGCAGGCGCATATAACGCATTCAGTCTCATTGGTTCATACTGAATAGATCGAAATTCCTGGATATAGATCCAGCTCATTGCACCCCGCCATAATAACCGCTCTTACCGGCAGCTCCGGGACTGCCGGATGACGCGCCTCCCGCACCGCCGGAACCGGGAATCAATGTTGTTCCGGTCATGTTTGTTACAATGAAACCCGAAGACGCGCCATGTTTATATACAACATAGGAGGGGCCCCCGGCACCGCCGCCGCCATCGCCGCCCTTGCCTCCCGTGCCGCCATTACCGCCGTTTCCACCTGCGCCGACGACAGTTGTACTTGTGCTGCCTCCGCTTCCGCCGGTTCCTCCGCTTCCGCCGGCACCGCCATTACCGCCATTACCGCCCCTGCCGCCATTACCGCATCTTATTTCACAGCTGGTAACGTTCACTAATGATTCTATAAGGAAAAATCCAATAGATGCGCCGCCTCCGCCTCCGCCAACGGCGGCGGTACCACCGCCACCTCCGCCGCCACCGCCTCCGCCCGCATTTCCCGTACCTAATGGCAGAAAAACTACTGGAATTATATGGAGACCGCCACCTCCGCCTCCGCCGCCGCCATCGCCGTTTCCTCCGGACGATCCGTCAGAACCGGCATCTGAAATCCAGATATTGAGATCAGTTCTTACCACCCCCATTGGTCTGCCGTCTGCGCCGCCGCCATTGCCATTGGTCCCGTCAACACCATTAGTGCCACGGGTCCCATCATGGCCACTGCTTCCCGGATAGCCTGACAATCCTCCAACCCCTCCTGACGTTGTATTTTCCCCGGCTCTCAATCCATAGCTGCCCGTGTAGCCATCATAGAGGGTATCCCATCCTGAGGCGCTTCCGCCATCACCGCCACGTCCTCCGTTATTTCCATTTACACCGGTGCCGCCGCCACCTCCATCGGCATATGTAAAGATTACTCCATCCCCCTGTTCGCCTGATTGACCATTGTCACCGGCTGATCCATTAGTGCCACTTGTTCCATCCTGCCCCGGGGCGCCGTTCCCCGCTGTTATACTGCAATTTTTAATGTCGATAGCGCTGTTTATAAGCCGCACCCCATAGGAGCCTTCCCCCGCCGTCGCGGCGTTGGCGCTGGTGATGGTTAACCCCTCGACGACAAGGTCTTTTACACCGTTCCCGTCAATAGCTATGGCGCCGCCCTGTATAGTGGTGGTATAGGAAGGCGTAGCCGAAGATTTAAAGCTGTCGCGGACCCATGTGGCAGGATCAAAACCGCCGAAGATGCTCACCCCGTTGGCCAGAATCACGCTTTCGGCATAGGTCCCGGCGCCCACGTACACGTCACCCTTTGCCGCCAGGGCCGCGATCACCCCCGCTTGGATGGTCTTCTTGGGCGCTGACCGGTCGGTGCCGGGATTAACGTCGTCGCCGAGGGTCGTTGACACGTAGATGCCGGCCCCGCCCTTTTTCATTACATATACATACACCCGGCTGGCGAAGCTGTTACCGGAGCCGTCGTCGACCCGCAGGTCATAGGCGATGGTGCATACCTCCGCCGGGGCCGTGAAGGTCGGGTTGACTCCCGTGAGCGTGCCGGCGCCGATCGCCGGGCCGTATATCTGGGTCCAGGTGTACACCAGGGGGTCCCCCTCAGGGTCGCTGCTTCCGCTCCCGTCCAGGGTCACGGTATCGCCGATTGTCACCTCCTGCGTGCTTCCCGCGCTGGCCGTGGGTCCGCTGTTGACGGCGACGTCAACGGTGACCGTGTCCGATGCTGACCGGGAACCGTTATTCACGGTGAGCATGATTTCGTAGGTCCCGGCGGTGTCAAAGGTGAAAGACGTGGCGGCCCCGCCCGGCTGCGAGAATGAAGCCGTGCTTCCCGGGGGCTGGTATGTCATGGTCCAGGTGAAGGAGAGGGCCTTCCCTTCCGGATCGTGGCTCTTTGCGCCGTCCAGGTCCACGCTTCCCTTCAAAATGCTGATCCTCTGGTCGGATCCGGCATTGGCGATGGGCGACTGTTCAAAGGACGCCAGTATCAAACCGGGCCAATTCCCTCGTTCCTCGTGGCAATCGGTAATGATGCCGAAGGCAAGTATCGCCGCAATCGCAATAATGTTGATATGCTTCATGATCCCGATCCTTTTAGTTGGAGCTTAACCCGCCATACTGGCCGGATTCTCCATTCGAGCCGGCATTGCCTCCCGAAGTTCCCCCGGCGCCTCCTGATCCATTGGTCAATACGGCGCTGTTTGGAACGACCCTCGAATTGAATCCATATTTGAAAATCGAAAAAGAAGGCCCCCCGGCGCCGCCGCCGCCGTTGCCGCCCTGGCCCCCGGCGCCGCCATGGCCGCCATTACCCCCGGTGCCTATTTGAGTCGGGTTGTATGATGCGCCCGCTCCGCCCGCTCCGCCCGCTCCGCCGGAGCCTCCCGCGCCGCCGGAGCCGCCGTTACCCCCATTGCCGCTGGTTATACTGCACTGCTCTACCGTGACATCGGATTCGATGATGAAGATGCCAAAGGAACCGCCGCCGCCGTATCCGCCGGCTCCGCCCGTGCCGCCGACTCCGCCCGCTCCGCCGCCGCCGCCGCCGTTCCCTGTGCTCCAATTGACTCCATCTTTAGATCCGCCGCCGCCGCCGCCACCGCCGCCGCCGTTGCCTGCCGTGCCCGCTGCACCCGCTATCCCGG
>CAZZHU010000085.1:0-17863 GCA_964654045.1 uncultured Leptospirales bacterium | reverse complement strand
ATTCGGCACATCCTGTGCCTGCGTTGGCATCAACCTCATCCTGAGAACGCGGGTTGGGGGGCAAAAAGAGACTCAAGCTTCAGGGGTCCGAATTATGTCGGATTCCCTGTTATATTAATCGGCATTATGCGCCGTCAACTTCAACACCGTGTTCTATAAGTTCGTCCTGAGAATGGTCGTAGGGACAGAATTTATGCGCCCCGGCGATATACCCGTGGACCGGGCATACGCTGAAGGTCGGCGTTATGGTGAAATAGGGTAGCGAGTAGTTCTCGGCGATTTTTTTCACCAGCATCTTCACGGAATGGATGTCGTTGATCTTTTCGCCAAGGAACAGGTGGACCACCGTGCCGCCGGTGAATTTTGTCTGAAGCTCGTCCTGGTGATCGAGTACGTCAAAGAGGTCGTCCGTGTGCCCCACCGGGAGGTGAACGGAGTTGGTGTAATAGGACTCCTTGGTGCCCGATGTCTTGATATCCTTGAAGAGTTTCCGGTCGTGCATGGCAAACCGGTAGCTGACGCCCTCGGCGGGGGTCGCCTCGAGGTTGTAAAAGTTGCCGGTCTCCTCCTGAAACTGCATGATGCGGTTGCGCATGAAGTCGAGGACCTTCAGGGCGAAATCCTTTCCCTCGATCGACGCTATGTCCGCGTTGAGCATGTTGAGGCACGTCTCGTTCATGCCGATGAGGCCGATGGTCGAGAAATGGTTGATCCAGTATTTCTTGTTCCGCTCGTAGATGGTGGACAGATAATGCTTGGTGTACGGATAGAGGTTGTACTCCGTGAAGTTTTCCAGCGCCTTGCGCTTGATCTCCAGGGAATTTTTCGCCAGCACCATGAGCCGCTCGAGGGTTTCAAAAAATTCGCCCTCGTTCTTCGAAGCGTAGGCGATGCGCGGGAGGTTGATGGTTACCACGCCGATGCTGCCGGTCAGGGGATTGGCGCCGAAAAGACCGCCGCCGCGCTTCCGGAGCTCGCGGTTGTCGAGGCGCAGGCGGCAGCACATGGAACGCGCGTCTTCCGGGTCCATGTCGGAATTGATGAAGTTGGCGAAGTAGGGTATGCCGTATTTGGCGGTCATCTCCCACATCGGGTCAAGCTTGGCATTGTCCCAGTCAAAGTCCCTGCCGATGTTGTAGGTGGGGATGGGGAAGGTAAAAATCCTGTTCTTGGCGTCACCTTCCGACATGGCCTCGGCGAAGGCGATGTTGAACATGTCCATCTCTTCCTGGAACTCTCCATAAGTCTTTTCACGCGCCTCACCGCCGATGATGACGTGTTCACCGGAAATATTGCCGGGCACCATGAGGTCCAGTGTCACGTTCGTAAAGGGCGTCTGGAAACCGACCCTGGTGGGGATGTTCATGTTGAAAATAAATTCCTGCAGGCACTGTTTCACTTCATTATATGACAGCTTGTCGTACCAGATGAAGGGAGCCAGATAGGTGTCGAAATTGGCGAAGGCCTGTGCGCCGGCCGATTCGCCCTGGAGGGTGTAGAAGAAGTTTACCACGTGGCCCAGGGCGCTGCGGAAATGCCTGGCCGGCCTGCTCTCGACTTTCCCGGCCACCCCGCCGAACCCGCGGATCAGCAGATCCCGCAGGTCCCAGCCAACGCAGTAGGCGGAGAGCAGCCCCAGGTCATGAATGTGAAAGTCGCAGTTCACGTGGGCGTTGCGGATCTCCGGGGGGTATATGCGCTCAAGCCAGTACTTGGCCGTTACCGCCGTGGCGATATGGTTGTTGAGTCCCTGGAGGGAAAAGCTCATGTTGCTGTTTTCGTTTACCCTCCAGTCGGAGCGGTCCAGGTAGCTTTCAATGAGCTCCAGTCCTTCGGTGAGGAGGCTTTTCCCCTCCCTGATTTTACGATGCTGTTCGCGGTAGAGAATGTAAGCCTTGGCAACCTTGGCATGACCGCGCTCGATGAGCATTTTTTCAACCAGGTCCTGGACATTTTCCACCGTGGGGATGCGGCCGTCCTTGTAAATTATGTTCAGGATGCCAATGATGGAATCGGAGATGGCCAGAGCCGTGGTGCGGTCGCTGCCGCCGACCGCCTGGGCGGCCTTGTAAATGGCGTCGGTTATTTTATCCGGGTTAAAAGGGACTATCCTGCCGTCCCGTTTTCTTATGAAATTGGATTGTGAACCGTCAGCCATGTGAAATCTCCGGAATTAGTAGCGGTAAATTTTGTATATACAAAATAAAGTAAAACTGGAAAATACAGAAAAATTTTCGTCTCAGGAAGAGATGCTCTAATGTGACATAATATTGCTTTTTTGCTATTAATCTTATATAGTCTCTCATAATAAAAAGTCAATTAAAAATATTATGTCGCTATAAAAAATTTTTAGGATTTGGCTGACATATGATGAAGTGGATAAAAAAATATCAAGAATTCATCATAATTATGCGACTTTTTTAAAAAACGTAAAATTAAAAAAATGTACTATGTATCGTGGCAGATCAAATAATTATTAGACTTGTTGCAATTCTTAATTAATTTAAGGGGTCTAAGGGGTGAAGCCCCCTTAAAAAGCCCCCGCAGGGGTCCCATGCGCCCAACACAGGATGTTGCAGTGCAGACGCCGCACAGGACGTGCAATAAGGCGTCTGCCGAGCGTGAGACGCCAGTTTCGCAACAAGTCTATTTTTTTTATTGAATTTTTAAATATTATTGAGTGGATTTCATCACATGCCTGTATTATATAGACAGATATATCTGGTAGTTTTAATATAAAATTATCAAATAATCAGATGTAATACCATATATTAATCGGAGAATACCTCTTATGGCTCAATTAACCCATGTGGAAGGGAAAAATGTCGGAACCGTGATTCTTTACGCTCTCAGCACCTGCGTCTGGTGTAAAAAAGCCAGGTCCCTGCTGGAGGAATTGAATATTGAATATTCTTATATATACGTCGATCTTCTGGAGAGCGGAGAAAACGTCCGTGTTAAGGATGATATCCGCCAGTGGAACCCCCAATGCTCCTTCCCGACCCTGGTCATAAATAACGAGAACTGCATAGTCGGCTTTGATGAGGAAAAGATAAGGGGGCTGGTGCGATGACCGCGGACCGGAACATATCCTCCGATGACGTCGACAGGCTTTATGAAAAGCTCTTCGATGAAGCCGAGAAGGCCGGGTATCATCTGGGTCCGGACGTAGATTTCACAAAAGACCTGGTCCGCAGCCTTATTATCAATGAAAACAGGCACGGGTACCGCGCCTGCCCCTGCAGGCTCGCCTCGGGCGACAGGCAGGAAGACCTGGACATCATCTGTCCCTGCGATTACCGGGACAGCGACCTGGGTGACTATGACGCCTGCTACTGCGGGCTCTATGTATCGGGAAAAATCTTAAAGGGAGAGAAAAAATTGCAGCCGATACCGGAGCGGCGCCCGGCGGAAGAGGAACGGGCGAAGAAGAAAGACGCTTCTTCCGCCATGCCCTCCGGTCTGAGCCTGCCGGTGTGGCGCTGCAGGGTGTGCGGCTATCTCTGCGCCCGGGAGGAGCCGCCCGGGGTCTGTCCCATCTGCAAGGCCGACAGGGACCGGTTCGAACGGTTCATGTAAGGGGGGCGGTTGATACGGTCCCGGAACAGAAAGGGGCGCCGGGGAAGTAATGATGCTTTTATTTTACATGATTCGCGATACAGTCCCTGTACCAGTAGCCGGAATCTTTAATGATCCTCTGCTGGGTCCTGTAATCGACATGAATCAGTCCGAACCGCTTTGCCTTTCCCGCCGCCCATTCGAAATTGTCCATTAATGACCAGACGAATATCCCCCTGAGATCGGAGCCGTCCCCGATGGATTTTTCCGCTTCCCGGAAATATTGTTTCAGCAGATCTATCCTCAGGGTGTCCTGTACCCTGCCGTCGTTCATGACTTCGTCATCGAAAGCCCCGCCGGTTTCCGCGATATACACGGGCGGATTTCCATATTGTTCGCGAATTATGGAAAGGCATTCCGACAGCCCCTCGGGATAGATTTCCCACCCCATGCTGGTTCGCTGCTTTCCCCCGGCATCGATATACTGCCGTTCCGGCACCTCTGCTCCTGAAATGTTAGCCCTTACTATGGGCATCAACGGATTATAACTGGCGCGTTCCCGGCTATAGTAATTCAACCCGATGAAATCGGTTTTTGTTGAAATCATATCCATCTGGCGTTCTGTGATCCTGGGCCTGAACAGGAGGGCGTTTTTCCATATTTCCGCCGGGTACTCCCCGTGATAGAGCGGCTTCAATGTGATATGGTTCATGAACTGGTTCGCCAGCATGGCGGCCCTGCGGTCTCTCGCCTTTTCCGTGGCCGGGTGTATCGGGGTCATGCTGATCACGATCCCCGCCTGCGCCTCCGAATCGCACGACTTGATCACCGGGATCGCCTTTCCGTGCGCCAGCAGCAGGTGGTGCATGACCCTGAAGTATTTCCTGAATGAGTGAAGGCCGGGCGCGTGCTTCCCGATCAGGTGGCCGAAGCAGGAGAATTCCCACGGCTCGTTTATGGTGAACCAGTGCCTGATGGTCCCTTTCAGGGCGCTGACGGTCTTTTCCGCGTAGCGGCAGAAGTCGTCGACGCACCGGGGGCTGGCGAAGCCGCCATACCGCTTCTGGAGCGAGAGGGGCAGGTCCCAGTGGAACAGGGTGGGGAAGGGTGTTATGCCGTTTTCCAGGAGAAGCGAGGAGAGTCTTTTGTAAAAATCGATCCCCTTGCTGTTTACGGCCCCGTCGCCGTCGGGCATGACGCGCGTCCAGGATATGGAAAAACGATACGCGTTAATCCCGATTTTTTTCATCAGGGCGATATCTTCTTTATACCGGTGATAATGGTCACAGGCAATATCGCCGTTATCACCGCGCAGAATTTTTCCTTTCCGGTGGGAAAAAGAATCCCATATGGAATTGCCCTTGCCGTCTTCATTACGCGCGCCTTCTACCTGGTACGCTGATGTAGCGGCCCCGAATATGAAGTTTTTTCCCGCTCTGAATATGAAATTGTCCATTGGCGGCTCCCCTGGCCTGGTTTTGAATTACCGTATCCATGGATTGCTGAAAATTTCAACCATAATCCATATCACCGGGGGATGCTGCATTCAACGCCGTGCCGGTGCATAAAGCCTTCTCAAGTATTTTCCCGCATCTGCCGATATATAAGTGAGTAGAACCTATCTCGTAACAAGGATACCATCATGAACAAAGCCATCCTGTCCGTCTGCATTCTCCTTTCCTTACTATTTATCACCGAATCAAAGGGCAGTTCGCAGCTCAAATTGAATGCCATTGACAGCGTCAAATTGACCGGCACGGATATACCGGAGGGCTATATGTACGGCAAGGTGCCGGCGCCGTACCAGGGTACGCTGAAGGACAATCCCTGGCTGATGGACAGGGCCGCCATCAAGCGACTGGCGGATAAAATCTACCCGGGAGGGGATCACGGCAAGATCGCCGGCATCCATGTTTCCATTATAGCCAGCAAGAAGACCCCCTTCGGCGACGATATCGTCTGTTACGTGATCCTTTATAACAACATGAAGGATGCGCAGCAGGAGATACGGAAAATGACGGAATTCACCGGATACAACAATGACCGGGCGCTCCTGCTAACCAGGGACAATCTGGCGATTATATTCTTTGTTGATGACATCATCAATTTTCATTACATACAGGAAATGGCGAAGACCATCGGGGAGCGGATGAAGAACATGTAATTGCAATGATCCGGATCGCCGCCTATTAACAAAAAATTATTTCCCGCTGTTGACGATCCGGCAGTTTTTAATTATTTTAATTATATCCTGTTGTTGTTTCTTACCTTATTGCTTTTTAATCCTTGCATTATTTATAATTGTGTCATGAGATAGGGGTACAACCGCTATCCGTGCATCTATTGGAAGGGCTTTGCCGTCGACGGAAGGCGCGGCCGTGTCCGCGCAGGCGGCGTGCCTGCAAGATTTTTATATGGAGAGTAACTGAGATGAGAATGGATAAATTGACACTGAAGGCGCAGGAGGCCTTGAACACGGCCCAGAATATCGCCACGGACATTAACCACTACGAGATACAGCCGGAGCACCTGCTCCTGGGTCTCGTAGACCAGGAGGGGGGCATCTTCGGGTCCATCGCGCAGAAGATCGGCGTGCGCCCGCACGATTTGAGAAACGACGCGGACGCCGCGGTCAAGGGCCTGCCGCGGCAGGTCGGGGCGGGGCCCGGCGGCGGCGTCATGTCAACCGCCCTCCGGGACGTCCTGAACGAGGCGTGGAACGAGGCGGTCAGTCTGAAGGACGATTACATGAGCACCGAGCACATGATTCTTGCCCTCTCCTCCAGGGGGAGCGGCAGGGCGAGGAAGATACTCAACGAGCACGGCTTCATCAGGGAGAATATCCTGAAAGTCCTCAAGGACATCCGGGGATCTAAACGCGCCGATGACGAGAGCGCCGAGGACAAGTACAACGCCCTGGACCGGTTCAGCCGCGACCTGACGAAGCTCGCGCGCATGAACAAGCTTGACCCGGTGATCGGCAGGAACGAGGAGATCCGGCGGGTCATGCAGGTGCTCACGCGCCGTACCAAGAACAACCCGGTCCTCATCGGCGAGCCGGGTGTCGGAAAGACCGCCATCGTGGAGGGACTGGCGCGCCGCATGGTCGAAGGGGACGTGCCGGAAAATTTAAAGAACAAGCGCCTGGTCGCCCTTGACATGGGGGCGCTCATCGCCGGCGCGAAGTATCGGGGCGAGTTCGAGGAGCGCCTCAAGGCCGTCATCACCGAGGTGGAGGAGTCCGCCGGCGACGTGATCCTTTTTATCGACGAGCTCCACACCCTGGTGGGGGCCGGGGCGGCAGAGGGAGCCGTGGACGCGTCGAATATGCTGAAGCCTGCCCTGGCGCGCGGCGACCTCCGCTGCATCGGGGCCACCACGATCAACGAGTACCAGAAGTATATAGAGAAGGACAAGGCCCTGGAGCGGCGCTTCCAGCCGGTAATGACCAGGGAGCCTTCGGTGGAAGACACCATAGCGATCCTCCGGGGGTTGAAGGAAAAATACGAGGTGCACCACGGCGTGCGCATATCCGATTCCGCCTGCGTCTCCGCCGCGGTCCTTTCCGAGCGCTATATCACCGACCGCTTCCTCCCGGACAAGGCCATCGACCTGGTGGACGAGGCGGCGTCGCGCATCAAGATGGAGATCGATTCCATGCCGATAGAGATAGACGAAATCGAGCGGAAGGTCCGCCAGCTTACGATTGAAACCGAGGCCCTGAAGAGGGAGAAGGATAAAGCATCAAAGGAACGGCTCGAGAAGATCAAGGAGATTCTGGCGAATCTGAACGAGAACAAGAGCGGCCTGGTGGCCCAGTGGAAGAATGAAAAGGAGGTAATCACCCAGATCCGGAAGATCAAGGAGCAGATCGAGCAGTTCCGCATGGATGAGCAGCGCGCCGAGCGCGAGGGAAACCTGAACCTGGTGGCGGAGATCCGCTACGGCAAGATCGGCGAGTTGGAGAAGAAGCTGGCCGCAGCCAATGAAAAGCTCAAGTCGATGCAGGGCGGCAAGACCCTTCTCAAGGAGGAGGTGACCGAGCAGGAGATCGCGGCGGTGGTGTCCCGCTGGACCGGTATCCCCGTGTCACGGATGCTTGAAGGGGAGAAGGAAAAGCTGTTGAAAATGGAATCCCTTTTGGAGAAACGGGTCGTGGGACAGCACGAGGCGATATCGGCCATATCGAACGCCGTGCGGCGGTCCCGGTCGGGGATCCAGGATCCTGACCGGCCCATCGGCTCCTTCATCTTCCTGGGCCCCACCGGCGTCGGAAAGACGGAAACGGCCAAGGCAGTGGCCCAGTTCATGTTCAATGACGAGAAGGCGATCATCCGCATCGACATGTCGGAATATATGGAGAAGCACGCGGTGGCGCGGCTCATCGGCGCGCCTCCCGGCTACGTCGGGTACGAGGAGGGCGGCCAGCTTACCGAGGCGGTACGGCGGCGTCCCTACGCGGTCGTCCTCTTTGACGAGATCGAGAAGGCGCACCCGGACGTGTTCAACATCTTTCTGCAGATACTGGACGAGGGACGCCTCACCGATTCCAAGGGACGGGTGGTGGATTTCAAGAATAGCCTCATCGTCATGACGTCCAATATCGGGACGTCGTACATCGGCGATGCGTCGATACCGTATGAAAAGCGGAAGCTGGGAGTGGAGCAGGAGCTCAAGGGCCATTTCAAGCCGGAGTTCCTGAACCGGGTGGACGAGATCATCATCTTCAACCCCCTCTCGCGAGAGAACATTGCGGAAATTGTCAGGCTGCAGCTCGCCATGGTTGTCACGCGCCTTAAGGAGCGGGGCATCACCCTGGAGCTCACGAAGAAGGCCCTCGAGTTTCTTGTCGAGGAAGGATTCGATCCGCAATTCGGCGCCCGGCCCCTCAGGAGGGCGATCCAGAAACACCTGCTGGATCCGCTCTCGGTACGGCTCCTTTCCGGCGAGTCCCTTGCCGATCAGAAGATCAAGGCCGATTCAGACGGCAAGAAGCTGACCTTCAGCAAATAACCGCGCCTCCGTCCCCGGTCCGCGAGGACCGGGGACGGCCCGCAGCGGCACTGGTTCCCGTGCGCATGCCGCCGGAATCCCGGCGGGACATAATTTTTCAACGCAATGATAATCTGTCTTGACAGATTGAGTAAAAAATGTGATTGGTGATAGAGCTTAGTACTGCACTATTGCACGCGATGCATTCTGCCTCGCGATCCTATTATATTATTGATTGAAAAATTATGGATTTTACCTCAAATCTTACCGCTATAATATTAATCATTTTTTTCACGGCTTATTTTATTTGCTACCGCTTCTGTAAAGAAAAGACCGCCGTATTGAATATCATTGTCGCTGTGAGTTCGCTTCTCATGTACGCCCTCTGGTATCCGCCGGCGGTCCTGATCCTGTTCATGTACGCGCTCCTGGTCCGGTACGCCGGCGCGGCCCTGCACCGGAATCATTCGCTTGCCCTTATACGCGTCCTGGTGGTGCTGCTCGTCGCGGTCTGGGGTTTGTTCAAGTATTATTTCATTTTCGTGCTGATTATAACGAAAAATATCTCATCTTTGTCCAATATATTTGTCCCCCTGGGAATTTCCTTTTTCACCTGTACGGTTATCGGCTATTTTATCGATATCTACCGGGGTAAAGCGGAGCCGCCCGGGACACTTCTTGATGCCCTGATTTTTATTTCCTTCTGGCCCACTATATCGTCGGGACCGATCCTGCGGGGCGGGAATTTTTTCAGGAACCTGAAAGAGCGGGAGCCGGTTACAAGGAAAACGCTGGCCCTGAGCGCAGTGCTTATCGCTACGGGGATCATTAAGAAGCTACTCATAGCGGACAATTTGGGATCGTACGTAAACATGAACCTCTTGTTCGGCGTCGACCGGATGGACATCCATGAGGCATGGGCAACCATGATCGGCTTTATCGGGCAGATTTACGGCGATTTCAGCGGTTACAGCGATATGGCCATCGGGTTCGCCCTGCTCCTGGGATTCAGGCTTCCGGCGAACTTCAATTATCCGTATCTCGCATCGTCATTCGGCGAATTCTGGCGCCGGTGGCATCTCAGTTTTTCCTTCTGGCTCAAGGACTACGTGTATATCCCGCTGGGCGGAAGCAGGAAAGGTAAAGCGCGGAAGTATTTTAATCTGGTATTGACCTTTATTGTTTCCGGGATATGGCACGGCACGGGGATTAATTATATCATCTGGGGATCAATCCAGGGTATTATTATTTCGCTGGAGGATATACTCGGGAAGAGATATACGCGTCTCAACTACATGCTCCGGCGGTTTATTACCTTTTTCCTGTTTGTCGCGGTAGCGACTTTTTTCCGTCTTGATGTCAAGAACGCCGGCAAGCTGTTGTCCAAGATGTTCGGTTACAATTCCCTGAATTTCAGGATGAGCACCGCCGTCTCCTTTCTGCCGCTCATACTGATCTTTGGCTATGTGATCATCGATCACTGGGTTAAATTCTACACCGTGGACAAAGAAGGGTTCCCGGAGGTCAATGAAAAACCTTACGCGGTTGTTATGCTCTGCGTGCTGCTCCTGATTGCCCTCATCTTCCCCGGACAGGATCAGCCATTTATTTACTTCCAATTCTAGGTGATCCCATGAGTCCAAGAAAAATAACCTTTATTATCATAGCAACACTGGCGGCCGGCACGCTGGTTTCCATTCTCCTGCAGGATTGCCATGTGAAACATGAAAGAATGAAGCAGTCACAGAATGTGATTACCGATAATCCCTTCTACGATGAATTCAGGAAAACCGGAGCGCGTTATGGACTGAATATGGAATTTTCAAAAAAAGCCAGCTGTGTGGGGAGTACGCAGCTGGCGCTGGAAAATATGCACCTGTTTGCGCAGGGCCCCAAATCCTGCGATATCCTTCTCGCCGGCGATAGCAGCATGGCCTGGGGATTGGTCCCCGAGGTCGTTGAACAGATGACCGGTTTGAAAATGGGGGTTTTTACATCGGAAGCCCTGATCCTCAATGTCAACACGGCAAAAATGATACGCAACCTTGCTTCGTACTATCTCAAGGATGACGGCCTCCTCATAATCTCGTTCGGCGGCTGGACCCAGGAGCAGGACGCCAACTCGATGGTGCTGGTTTACGCTGACTGGATTCTCAAGGTCGCCGGTATGAATGAAAATGAATTCGCCGCGTTCATCAAGCAGTGGAAGGCTGAACAGCTGGGCGGGGCCCGCAAGAGCATCGTGCGCAGATTCTCATTTTCCGAATATCGTAATTCCATCGGTGCGATAAAAAATTCATTGGTAAGGAACTGGCACCTTTCCCTGCTCCAGCTGCCATTGTATGCGGAATATATAGAACCCGTGGTGAATCCCAAATGGTATAAGCATAAAAAGGAAATGAAGGCGAAGATACAGTGCTTCCTGCGCTGGAACAACCGGTCCATCGCCATGTACGCGCCTACCCTTGGAAAGAAATCCAAGCATTCCGAAGCGCCGCCTGATCCAGGCTACCGGAACAAGGATATAGCGATCGTGTCGGAAATTTTGAACAAGATTCCGTGCAGGAAGGCGTACCAGATTCATATAAACTTTGATGACGCCAAATACGCCAGGCTGAGGAGTATCTATGCTGCCTATTATCGGAAATCCTGCGGTCTCATTGATCTCGGGTTGGAACACCCCGGGGACGAGTCATACCAGGTTGACGAGAAAGAGCACACGATAAACACCGGCGGATTCTACCAGAGCATATTGATCGGCAGGACCCTCAAGCGGGATTTTACGAAACTCGGGAAAAAATAGACTGATGGCCTGTACATCGCCACTAACATCGGCGATGCGGCCCCCGGCCGGAATGACAGGATGTCAGTTCCTTCATATTGATTGCCGACCAATCCTATCTGTCTTGACATATTTCCCGCCAGATGGTTTTTTGGATTCGACAGTATATAATCAGCGTACCGCGTTTTTATCGTAATCGCGGTCAGGAGCCGGGACGCTAACGGCTCTGTTAATTCAATACGAACATCATCATTCAGGAGAAGTATTATGGCTAACAAAGAGGTTGTTATTTTATCCGGATGTAGAACCCCTATCGCAAGTTTCGGGCAATCGCTCAGGGACGTCAGGGCTTACCAGCTGGCGGCCCTTGTCATGCAGGAGGCCATGAAAAGGGCCGGCGTTACCGGCGACATGCTCGATGACGTTATATTCGGCGATTGCGTTCAGACGAGCGCGGAAGCAAACACGGCCCGCACCGCCGCGCTGAAGGCCGGTATCCCCATGGAGATCCCGGCTACGACCATACAGCGGCAGTGTGCCTCCGGAATGCAGGCGACAGTTTTTGCCTCACAGCAGATCATCGCGGGCGACTCGGAAATCGTCCTTGCCGGCGGATGCGAGTCGATGAGCAACGCGCCGTACGTTGTCCACAACGCCCGGTGGGGCCTGCGCCTCACCCACGGAGAGTTCACCGATTCGATGTGGGAACTCCTCCATTCCGGCAGCCAGCTTCTCGGCGAGGCCTTCATCATGGGCCAGACGGCAGAGAACCTCGCAAAGAAATATAACATATCGCGTCAAGACCAGGACCAGGTGGCCTTCGAGAGCCATAAGAAGGCGATAGCCGCAATCGACGGCGGGAAGTTCAAGGACGAAATAGTACCGGTGCCGGTGCCCCAGCGCAAGGGAGAGCCGAAGATGTTTACCACGGACGAGCACGCCCGGCGGGACATCACCATGGAGAATCTGGCGGCACTCAAGCCCGCATTCGACAAGAAGGCCGGCACGGTCACGGCAGGGAACTCCTCCGGCCTGAATGACGGGGCCGCTGCCATGATCGTTACTTCCATGGAGAAGGCCAATAAACTGGGCAAAAAGCCCATGGCGCGCATCGCGGGGAACGCTTTTGCCGGGTGCGAGCCGCACCTGATGGGATACGGCCCGGTTCCGGCGGTGCAGAAGCTCCTCAAGAAGACAGGGAAAAAGCTGGAGGATATCGGCCTCATCGAGTGCAACGAGGCCTTCGCCGCCCAGTACATTTCGTGCGAGCGCGGCCTCGGCCTTGACCGCTCCATCGTGAACGTGAACGGCTCCGGCATCGCCCTGGGTCATCCGGTGGGATGCACGGGCGCCCGCATCATGATTTCCCTTATCAACGAGATGAAACGGCGCGATGTCCAGTGGGGCATCGCGACCCTCTGTGTCGGCGGCGGCATGGGAGGGGCGGTGCTGATAGAGAATATTAAATAAGTAACAGCAGCGGTGGATTAATTCAGAGGGCGGAGCCGGAAGGCGCCGCCCTCTTTGTTTGTACGGCGGAGCTGTTACAGCCATAAGATTTTTAAACTGTGAAACAGAAAGAAATGCTGAACGTCAGAGATATTTTATCATTTTAATCAAAATGACAGATTAAAAAATATCTATTTCCAGGATAATAAAACTTGATTCAATAATACTATTCCAGGGGTTAAGGGGCGAACCCTTACAATCCCTCAAGAAAGAAATTCCACCCATCGATTTTGTGCAAAAATTTTAAAAAATAATTGAATTGTTTTCTTCCTCATTTGTATATTATATGGACGCGTTAGTGATTAAACAATTCTGTAATGGAGGATTTAAATGAAAAACAAATATATGCTCGTGCTCGCCGTCGCGGTCCTGACGCTTTTCTGCGTGCGTGACGCGCGGGCATGGTTGTACGGGACGTCTTCCATAAATAACGATGCGGCACAACAGTTCATCAACCAGGCCCTTCTGCCGTACCAACGCCAGGCAAAACTGGTCAAGGGGTTTGCGAACGCCAGCGCCTATTCCTCCCATGTCGCCACCCAGCGCGGGTACCAGGGCTTCGATAAATTCGCGATCACGGTCGGGACCATGGCGGGCGCCCAGGTGCCGGCCACGACGACCAACCTGGGCTATTACAAGGACCTGGTCCGGCAGCTGCGGAAAGAGGGCGATGTTTACGTCGGGGTAGCCTGGAACGCCTGGTCGCTGAACGTGGGCGTCAAGCTTCCCGCCGACTTCACCATCTCGGCAAAATTCGGCATGCTGAAATACACCTACCAGGAATATAGCTTTGACGGCATCAACGCCGGGGGTATGCTCAATTACCAGATTGTGCGGCCGGTTTCGCCGCCGGTCAAGTTCGTCCTGTGGCGGGGACTCTCCATCGGAACCGGTCTGCTCTGGCAGCGCAATCATACACTGCTGCGGTTTAACGGGTACACCTTTTCCAGCGGCGGTTATGCGGTCCGGCCCCTGCTGC
Source organism: uncultured Leptospirales bacterium (assembly GCA_964654045.1). Taxonomy (GTDB): domain Bacteria; phylum Spirochaetota; class UBA4802; order UBA4802; family UBA5550; genus RBG-16-49-21. The sequence goes on along the minus strand of CAZZHU010000085.1, from coordinate 4,043 downwards.
GGATGTTCATAAAAACCGAATCCTATGTCATTCCGCTGGAAATTTCCACGGCGGTGCGCCTCCTCTGGGTCCTTAACATTCACGCCGGTGCGGGGATCGATTTCGCGTTCGGTTCATCGAGGCTGAATTACTCATCCGTGGGAACCATGGCCGGCAACGGATTGGTCGGGCTCTATTCCATATACGGGAGGCAGGGCGGCAAGGGCCCCACCAAATTCCTGCCTAAGATTTTCTGCGGCCCCGGTCTCAACTTCGGCCCCGTTATCATCGATATACCGTTTACCTATTATTTTAATAACGGATTTGATGTCGGTGTTACCTTCGGCGTGGTATGGTAGGCGTGATACCCTTCATGATGGAGCGGATGAACTGATGCAGACACATGGACTTGCGGGCCGGGGCAGTAATCCCCGGCCTCCAAGCCTTTGCGGAACATACTAAAAAATTGCTTGTATTATCGGGGCACGAGAGATAGACTTTTCTTTCCTGTCAGAATCTTACGTGTTAAGGAGTGGCATATGATTAAAAAAATCTTAAAGATACTGGGCGGTTTTGTTGCTTTCATCGTGCTGCTTATCGTGATCGCGAGCGTTGCAATCATATTTATCGTCAATAAGGAGCTCGTGCAGAACCAGATGACCAAGGCCCTGAACCGTCACGTGCAGATCCAGGACATCAACGTGGGTATTTTTTCGGTCATATCAGGGATCGAGGTGAAGAAGGTAACGATCTCCAACTTCAAGACCGAGAAACAGCTGGAGGCCCTGAAAGGCAAGCCGGTTCCGGGGCGCGACGTTTTCGTCAGCATGGAGGCCCTGCGGCTCAAGCTCAAGTTCCTGCCCCTGCTGAAAAAACAGTTCCAGCTCAAGGAGTGCGTGCTGTACACGCCGGTGATCAACGTGTCGCGGAGCAAGGGCGGAGTCTTCAACTTCGACGACCTCACCAGGCCGAAAAAGCTGACCAGGGAGGAACAGGAAGAGCTTGCGAAAGAGAAAGCTGAAGAGGCCAAAGAACCGAAAAAACCCTTCACGGCCGACGACATTCCGGTGGCGATCAATATCGGCGAAGTGGGCGTAAAGAACGGGACCGTGAACTACTATGACGGAAAGTTTGACCAGAAGTTCCAGCTCTACAAGATGACGGCGCTGGTGTACAACATAACCATTGATCCGAAAGAGCTGGCTAAAAAGGACAACGCAAAGGTCACGATCTACATGGGTGTCAGGACCGTGGGCCCGGTCAAGTCGGGAAGCGTCGAATCATTTGACGTAACCTTTGACATTGACGGGAACGTGCGGCCTTTTGACCTGAAAACGAGGAAGCTCGATCCGGAGGTTTCGCTCCACGCGGGTTCCCCGGAAGGTCAGATCACGGGCCTGCAGATTTTTAACGCCATCGCCGGCAACAACGTGCTGGGCAAGTACATCGGGGACGCGCTTTCCTTCCTGAAAGGAAAACAGTCATGGAAGGGATCGAAGCTGGCCTACGTGGACGTATGGTACAAGGCGGGGCTGGCGAAGCTTTCCAACGGGAACCTGAAGCTCAAGGAGTGCAGGCTCCTCTTTGACGGCGCTTTCAACACCAAATCCAAGGCCCTGGACGTGAACCTCGAGCTTGAACTGTTAAAAGAGCGCAACAATGCGATAAAGGTCGGCATCAGGAGACAGGTCGAGTCCGGTCTCAAGAAACTGGGAGCGAAAAAATATGCCAATCCTGAAAAGATAGCCGAAACGGCGATGAAGCCCCTCCTGAACAAGAACGGGATGGTTTACATGAAATTCAAGGTTGCCGGCACCACGAGCAAGCCAAAAGCTGAACTCACACATCCGAAACTCGGATCGCTTGATAAAATCATCAAGCAGGTGGCCGGGGATGTAATACTGGAAGCCGGAAAAGAAGCCGGGAAAAAGGCGGTAGAAGACGGCGGTAAACAGCTCCTTAAAAAAGCGGGGAAAATCAAGCTCTGGTAATTGACAATGCAGATAATGATTCCCGGAGGCGCGGACCTGTTGCCGCGCCTTTTCTATTCCATGAGTCTTTTTTTCAGCCTGTTACTGTAAAAAATAGGTGGTTACGAAAATAACGCCTGCCGCGATCCTCAGCGATCCTTCAGCGTAGATTATTTTTTTCATGTCGCTGTCCTTGATCTCTTCAGCCATGGCCTGGAACATCTGCCTGATTTTATCCGGATAGATGAGTACGAAAGGCCCGGTCAGGACTGCGAGAAGGCCGAATATGAACAGAATCGTGGAAAGGGGGCCCTTGTAAATGGTGAGCGGAAACCCCGCTATGATAAGTATGGAGCCGTGAAGAAAAAAAAGTTTTTTGGAAACCCAGTCCTTCCAGAAACCGAAGGCCCGAAGGGGAAAGGCAAGCTCAACCCCGCCTATAAGAATGAGGATAATCCCCAGGATAAGAATATAAACTGCTATCATTTCACTCCGCTACCTTGTATCCAGCTCATGCGTAGAACATGTAATCTTCCGTGAGCCAGCTAATTATCGTGTCTTTAATGAATTGTATATCCGTGTCACGCGTCAGGTTATGGTCTCCGTCGTCAATGATGACTGTCTTGGTGAAGGTGGAGAGGCTGTCCTCGAGGAGGTCGATGTTCCGCGGTTCCACCACCGTGTCACGGCCGCCATGTATGGCGAGGACCGGGACGCGTATCGCATTAATGGCGCCGGGCATGTCGATCTTCGGTATTTCAAGAAAAAAAGCATTCTTTATGCTTATCCCCTCGATGGATGTCATGCCGGCCGGGGGGAGCGACGAAACATCGGCAAGCCCGGTTGCTTTTACAAGCAGGGCATGTATGTCAACCGGTGTCGCCAGCAGAATGAGCGATTCGACCGCGGGATCCTGCCGCGACGCGTAGAGAATGGAGACCGCGGAGCCCATGCTGGAGCCCATGAGGTGGATCCTTTTCATGCCCCGCTCTTTCAAGAAGGCCACTGCCGAGGCGAGATCTTCGACTTCCTGGATAATTGAAAGGTCCTCTATGTTCCCGCCCGACTCGCCTGAAAAGGAGAAGTCGAATGCCATGACGGCATGCTTCGTTTCGGTAATATCCCGGGCGATCCTGGTTATCTTGTAACCGTCCTTGCTGGAAAACAGGCCATGGCTGAATATGATACCCGTATCGTCAGCGTCGTCGGATCTGTATATCCTGCCGGCAAGTCGCCGGCCCAGGTTGTTCGGAAAACTGATGTCTTCAACCGATATCATCAGCTTTTTGCCAGCTTGATGAGGGGCTCAAAATACCCTTCAGAGTTATTACCGTCGATGATGATCGACAGGGGCCTCAGATACAGGGTTTCTCTTCCGCTTTTACTGGTTTTATACCCCCCGAAAAGGAAGTAGGATGATTTGGCTTTCACAAATCCCTTTCTCGACCCGCCGCCCCGATGTTCATCTTTCATCTCGTTGATGTTTATCCGCAGCTTGTTTCCTTCTTCGATGGTGTACACACCCCTGAAAATAAGCGTTTCCATGTTCAGGTAGAGGATTACAATCGCCTTGTAGCTGGAATGCAGACTGAAGGTGTAGCCGTAGTTACCCGAGTATTTCAGGCTCCAGGTGCCGATGACGTTTTTAAAAGAAAGGGGGATTCCCGCCTCTGAATTGCCAGCCGGGAAGGCGTTCCTGAAACTCAGGATGGTACCGTTCTCCATGGCGGTACAGATGGAAAACAAGGTGAGTAAAAGGGTGGCCACTGGTATAATCTTACTTTTTTTCATGCGGTGATTATCAATAGCAGCCCCGGTCAATGTAAAGAAAAATTCTGGCAAAGAGAGTGATTAAGGTCATATTTACATTTTTAACTGTATAAAAATATGTTAAATGTAAAGAAATATAGAACATTATATTGACGAAATAGAGACTATTCTATATATTATCCGTGCAGGGGACGATTTTGGTTTCGACTGCATTATCAGTTTTACAGTTGCATGCCGAGTGTGCTGTCAACTCGTTAAAAATGGCAGACCTAACGTAAGTGCAAACGATAATTTTGCATTGGCAGCTTAATTAACTGTCACGCT
>CAZZHU010000084.1:15237-17896 GCA_964654045.1 uncultured Leptospirales bacterium | reverse complement strand
GTTCCCCGATGGATACGCCCCGTCATGGTATTCAACGGTCCGGGAAATGAGCCGTTCCCCGTCAAGCGGAGAAAACCGCAGGCCGCCGGCGCCCGCCGAAAAATATTTCAGCATCGAAGACGAAAGCCTGATCGCCAGGTCCAGGTGCTCCGGGTCATGTCCCGCCAGATAGAGCTCGATGAGGCCCCACGCGAAAAACGCGTAATCATCGAGATTGCCAGGGACCGCGGCCTCGCCATCGCGGTAGCGGTGCAGCAGCCGGTCGTCTCCCGTCAGCATCTTCGCACGGATCGCTGAAGCGGCGTCCCGGGCCATGCGCAGGTACCGGTCGTCGTCCAGGGCCCGCGCTCCCAGCGCCAGCGCCGCGATCATGAGTCCGTTCCAGTCAGTGAGCGACTTGTCGTCGCGGAAGGGCCTCGGCCGGCGTTCACGCGCCGCGAAAAGCTTTTCCCGTATCAGCTCGAGCCGCTCACCGCCGGCCGACAGGCTGGCGCGATGGAGGATGTTCTCGCCGGTCATCCTCCCGGTCGCCTCATCGGTAAAATTGCCCTCCCCGCCGGCACGGTACGCTTCCAGGGCGAAATCCCCGTCTCCACTCCCCAGCAGGGCCAGCATTTCAGCGGCGGTCCAGAGGTAAAAAGCGCCTTCCCTGCCTTCACTGTCGGCATCCTCCGCGGAAAAGAAAAAACCTTCCGGCGCTGTCATATCGCGGGCCACATACTCGAAGATTTCACGGGCCGTCGAGGCGAACTGCGGATCACCGCCCGCCTGGTACGCTTCGGCGTAGGCCATGGCAAGCATGGCCTGGTCGTAGAGCATCTTCTCGAAATGGGGCACCAGCCACCGCTCGTCGGTGGAATAACGGTGAAAGCCGAAGCCCACGTGGTCGTAGATGCCCCCCATCCGCATGCGCCGCAGCGTCTCAAGGGCCATGGCGCCGGCCTTATCATCGCCGGCAAGCTTCCACCGGCGGAGAAGGAACAGCAGGTTGTGCGGCGACGGGAACTTCGGCGCCCCGCCGAAGCCGCCATGGGAGGAATCATACATGCCGGCAAATGCTTCGGAAGCGCGCACGAGCGTATCACTGCCCGCCTGGCCGGGACCTGCACGTTCCGGTTCTCCGGCCAGCGCGGCTGATATTGTTTCCGCCGATTCGTCAACCTCGGCGCGCCGATCCATCCAGACCGCCCTGACACGTTCAAGGATATCGATGAGGCCGGGCCTGCCATACATATTTTCGCGGGGAAGATAGGTTGCCGCATAAAACGGCTTACCGGACGGCGTCATGATGATGGTGAGAGGCCACCCGCCGGTCCCTGTCATCATCTGACACGCGGTCATGTAGACCCTGTCGATATCGGGCCGCTCCTCACGGTCAACCTTGATGGAGATGAAGGAGCCGTTCAACAGCGAGGCAACGGCATCGTTCTCGAAGGACTCCCGCTCCATGACATGGCATCAGTGGCAGGTCGAGTACCCGATCGAAAGGAATACGGGCCTGTCCTCCGACCGGGCGCGGTCAAAGGCTTCTGTGCCCCAGGGGTACCAGTCAACGGGATTGTTAAGGTGCTGGAGGAGATAGGGACTCCGCTGTCCGGCAAGGTGGTTCATGTCAATACCCTCAAAACGGTGCCAGGCATATATACGCCTGGCACCGGTTAAATTATAATAATATAACGAAGGCATCGAGGACAGTCAACCGGATGTTTAAGTTTTTTAGATAAAACTTAAACATTGGCAGCCAGTGATGAAAACATTTGACAGGGAGTGAAGAATTGAATAACTTTTTTTTATGCACTCCTGTCGCCCTGCTACCCATTACCCACATCGTAATGAGTCAGCCATTCAACCCCCTAAATCCCTCGGAGGGGGACTTAAGGATACTAAGCCAGGAATCCTTGAGCCCCCCTCTGGGGGGTCGGGGGGGCTTCAAAGTGACTTATGGGTAATGATAAGCAGAGGGGCCGGGGGTGAGGGAATGAGAGGGCGCGCCATGCTGGTATTTCTCGATTATTTCTTTCTGATCTTCCATACCATCTTCACCCTTTTCAACATGACCGGGTGGATCTGGAGGAGAACAAGGAAGGTTCACCTGGCCACCATCGCGGCCACCGCCTTTTCCTGGTTCATCATCGGCATCTGGTATGGATGGGGGTTCTGTTTCTGCACCGACTGGCACTGGAAGGTACGCGCCGCCCTGGGCCGTCCCATCACGTCCGATTCATACATACACTTTCTCATCCTCGAAATAACGGGAATGAACCTGCCACCGGGCATGGTGGACACGACCACCATGGCAATCTTCGCGGCATGCTGCGTACTGAGCATTGCGTTGAACCTGAGGGATTTTACCGGGTATTGTTCGGCGAAGAGGTAGCCGGCGGGCTAGAGGCTGATCAATGGCGGGATCGGATCACTTCCAGATGGCATGCCTGCACGGCTGGCAGTTCGGTTTGAGCGCGTTTTTCCTGGCCCGGTGTTCCCGCACCGTTTCCGCCGAGTAGGCCGCCATGTTCCCCTTTGTCACCAGGTATCCGAACCCGGCCGGCGCCTCGCCCGGCACATTGAAGATCCTCGCCGCCATCATCCGCCCGATCGACTTGCGGTAATGTATCATATCGACATAGCTGTATATGCTTTCCGTTATGGACGACGGCCT
>CAZZHU010000084.1:7447-15227 GCA_964654045.1 uncultured Leptospirales bacterium | reverse complement strand
GCCTGCTGAAATCCCAGAAATCGGACACCTCCGCCAGGCGGAAGCGTATCTTGTTAAGAAAAGCAATGTTGTCGCAGAGATAGGACGGGGCGGGTTCCGGGTTAATGAAGAACTCGACCGTTATGCCGTTCGCCCTGCAGATATCCATGATCTGCCGGATCTCACCGAGGGTCTTATCGATGCGGTCGTCGCAGACCGTCAGGATGGGAAGCATGAAGCGCGCCGGGTGCTGTTCGGGATGCTCTTCAATGTTTTTTTCCTTTTTCACGAAGGTATATTCACCGGTTCCGAATATGTCATACACTATATCCTTGCCGTCAAACCTCAGTTCCTGGAACATGGTGCTGTCAAAAGGCAGGAAAAGGTACTTGAAGTATTGCTGAAGCCTTTCCCGGAGGGGCTCCGGGTACATGATGGCACGGTGGAACTGGTCCGGCGAAGCCCCTTCAAATGAATATATATCAAGGCCTATCAGGAGGTGCTTGACGGCAACCCCGTGGTGCATCAGTATTTCAAGCATTTGAAGAAAGTCGGACGGCACGCCGGCCATCACGGTCATATTGTAAAATTTTTTCCCGGTATGCTGATTGATAAATTGCATCGGAATCTGGCTCACCCGCGAAGAGCCGAACAGCAGGGAATCATACTTCGCGGGGTTCTTTATCAGGTGCCCGGTCTTGGCCCAACGCTCATTGGGGAGAACCCGCATGGAATTCACGTTCTGCCGCAGTACGAAATACTGGTCGACAAAGTAATTGTACAGCGCCACCGGGGCCGCCGACAGCAGGGCAACAAGAGCCATTTTTCCAATCAGTCGTTTCAAATACGCACCTTAAAATCTGAAATAAATGAACTGCGCGGCGCCGCGTACGCCAAAAAAAAGGATCATGAAGCACACCAGGCTGTACATGGCCCACCTCATCCAGGCCGGCTTTGTCCGTACCAGGTCCCGTATCCTGCCGCGGTATTCCTGTATCCACTGTATTATCATGAAGACTATGACGACGATAATCATCATCGCAGTCTGTATCCCGTCGTCCAGAAGCGGGCCCGCGTTAATCGTCTTGCCAACCGAGTGGGTGACCATGTACCACCCGTCACTCACGCTCTTGACGCCGAAAAAGATGCCGCTGTAGGCGAAGAGGTTGAACGTCGCGAACATCATCCAGATCGTTTTGAGAGTGCCGGTGAACTTCCCGAACACCTCCCCTCTCGTTTTCACAATCCCCAGGGCAATCATCGCCAGGCTGCCGGCGCCGGCCGCAATTTTACCGCCGGTGCCCACCGGTATCCCCGCCATGCCGGCCAGGGCCGCCGCTGCCGCCAGGACAACGGCGAGGATGAAGTACGCAGCGGTCGGTATCCTGCCGAGTCCGTTAAAGAAGTTTTCCCGGATCCAGGTTCGCTGCCGCTCTGTCAAGCGGCTGATGATGATAAAAAGGCCGTTGAGGGACCCCCAGAGAACAAAGGTCCACTGCGCGCCGTGCCACAGGCCGGAGAGCGTAAAAATGATCATCAAGTTGAGATATATCCGCCATTTGGAAACACGGTTGCCGCCCAGGGGTATGTAGAGGTAATCCCTGAACCAGGATATGAGGGAGATATGCCACCGCCGCCACATCTCGGCGAGGGACTTTGACAGGAACGGCCTGCGGAAATTCTCCGTCAGCTTGTACCCCATGATAAGAGCAACCCCGATGGCCATGTCGGTATACCCGGAAAAATCGCACAGCACCTGGAAGGGATACAGGTACACGGCCGCCAGCACCGGCAGGCCGGAAAAGGCCTGGGGGTTGGCCTGCACCTGGCTGATGTACAGGCTCAGCCGGTCTGCAACGACCAGTTTCTGGAAGTAGCCCCATGCCATGAGCTTGAGGCCGTCCGTGACACGCTCATAGTCAAACTCCATTTCCCGGTAAAACTGCGGCAGGAGCGTTGTCGACCGCTCGATGGGGCCGCAGAGAAGCACCGGGAAAAAGCTGACGTAGAGCGCGAAGATGCCGAAATGCTTTTCCGGCTGCCGTGTCCCCCGGTATATATCGATGGTGTAGCTGAGCGCCTGGAAGGTATAAAAAGAAATACCGATCGGCATAAGGATGTTCAGGGCCGGCACCGTGTAGGTGACGCCAAACAGGGAGAAGAGGTCTTTCAGGCTGTTATTGATGAAATCAAAATATTTAATCGACGCCAGGAGGGACAGGTTGATGATGACGCTGATGGCCACCAGTATTTTTTTCACGCGCTCCGGCCTGCCATGCATCAGGAGCGCCGTGCCGTACACGACAACGGTGGTTGTCATGATCAGGATCGCGTATCGGGGATCATAATACATGTAATAAAAATAGCTGGCGGCGAGCATGAAGACCCACCGGAACCGCTGGGGCAGGATGAAAAAAACGCCGATGACAACGACAAGAAAAACGAAGAATTGATATGTGTTAAAAAGCATTATGCTCCGGTCTGTTCATAGATAAATAAAATGGGCCCGTCATCGAAAGTATCAACCAATATGCTTGTGAGACAAAATGTCAAGTAAATTGTTTCTGGTCGCCGATCAAAAGCCTATCTTTTCCTTTCTCATTTCAGGAACGGGGATGCTCTTTATGACGCCGTACGGACCGGCCGGGAGCTTTTCATTCCACTGGCGCTCTGCGACGATAAGACGCTGGAGCTGCTCATTATATCGGACGAGGACCTCGTGGCCGCGCCCGCCGTGGTTCGTTATGAACCCCGACAGGGTGCCGCCCACCATTTCCCGGTTGATCTCCCCGGGGCTCAATATCCTCCTGACCCTTCCGTAGTATGCGCCGATCCGGTGCTTGTGCGACTGGCTGCCGTTGATGATCAGCGCCGCCTCGGTATACGGCTCGCCGCCTTTGTCCGCGCTGGTGAACTCCCAGGTCACGTATATCGCGTCCTGCCGCTCCGTCCGGGGCGCCACGCGGACGTTCTTCTTGCATCCCGCGGCGAACCCGCCGGCAAGGGCGATAACCAGGATGATGAGGCTGACATGTTTCATAGGTGGTTCCCCCGCTCGATCAGTTTGAAGAGCCGCGGCCCGTCAGCCGCCGATCTTGGACATGAACCCGGACCTGGTCAGGGCCGAGCACCCGCTCTCGTCATGGTCGCAGTCGAGTCTGTGGCCCTCCCCTTTCTCCGATACCGCCTTCAGTATTTCCTCGCGGACCCTATCGTCATCAGTCCCCTCGCGGAGAAGCTTTTTCAGATCATGGTCAGCGTTTGAATGGAGGCATGTCTTCAGGTAACCATCCGAAGTGATCCTGAGGCGGTTGCAGGACGAGCAGAATTTATGCGTCATGGGCGGTATTATGCCAATTTTCATCGGGTGCCTGCCGCGGTAGCTGTACCGGTACATCAGCGCCACATTCGTGTCGGTTTTCGTGTCGCGCTCCAGGTCCCCCATGGCCCGGAGTTTCGCGATGAGGACATCCGAAGAAAGAAATGCGCCGCCGGATTCATCATTGACGAAGGGCATTTTTTCTATGAAGCGGATGGTCACATCGCGATCCTTGAAAAAATCAAGATAATCGCCCAGTTCCGCGATGGTCTCCCCGAACAGCACGGCATTCACCTTTACATCGAAAAAGCCGCGGGCAAGGGCCCCGTCAATGGCGGCAACAACTTCGTTAAGGCCGTCCCGCATCGTTATGGCCTGGTACCGTTCCCTTGAAATCGTGTCGAGGCTGATGTTGAGCTTCTTCACCTCAAGCCTGTGCAGGTCATCGATATAATCGCCGAGGAGGATGCCGTTGGTAGTAAGGCACAGTTCCAGCGCGGGGTGCGATGACCTGGTCAGGGATACAATGTCTATGAAACCTTTCCGGATGAGGGGCTCCCCGCCGGTGAACCGCACTTTTCCGATGCCCATGGAGGCGAATATGCCGATAAGCCTTACGAATTCTTCGTTACGGAGTACCTGGTCGTGCGGAAGCAGCTCCACGCCCTCGGGCGGCATGCAGTAGCGGCACCGGAGATTGCATTTGTCTGTTATGGAAACACGGAGGTAGTCGTGTTTGCGCCTGTAGGAGTCGGTAAGCATAGTGCCAATAATAATCCCTGAAAGTAGTTAATATCTTCCATTACAAGATACATTTGTAAGATACAATAGAAATAACGAAATATTGACAAGTATTTTAATGAATGAGGACTTTTTTTTAATCATAACAGCGCGGGGGCTGTCATGCAATGCACAAAAAGCCATTCAAACACACGGGATAAGACTGTATTGGCCCATCAGCCCTGCATGGAATTATCCTCCTGCATGTTTCACGCGCACAATCCCAATCCACCATCGCCTGATGATCTATTTTTTGAACGTAAACAGGTTTTCTTTAATATGTAAAATTTCATCAATCGTATATCCCTTCAGCAGCACGATAAAGATTATCATGGTAATTGAACCGCAGACTGCTTTTATCATGAAATGTGCCGGCATGAAATATAAAACGAGCGCCATGGGGACCGCGGCCAATGCCGCGATTATGAGATGTTTCACCATGGTCAATTCGACATATTTCTTGAAAACATAAACATAGACCGGCAATCCGATAATTTCCGTGACGATGGTTCCCATGGCTGAACCCTGGATTCCAAAATCAGGAATGAGTAGAATGTTCGCGATAATGTTACCGGTAAACTGGATAATAATGATGATAAGCAGCGTTTTTTCTTTATGAATTGACAACAATCCGATATTGAAAGGTGAATTTAATCCTATCATCAGTATGGAAACAGTAAGAATCCTGAAGCAGAGCACGCTTTCGTGATATTGACTGAGATCATAAAAGATCCCGAGCAGCGGTTCAGCCAGAAAAAATGCCCCGACAGCCGTAGCCACATTGGCATAGATCATGAATTTCAGGTAATTATCAAAATACAGCTTATACTTCGAAAAATTTAATTTATAATTTTCAAAAAGTATGGGTGATGTCAGGTTATGAAAAATTCCCATGACCGAAATGATCATAAACATGATGCGATATGCGGCGCTGTAGAGGCCCACTTCCACATCGCCTTTCATAAATCCGAGCAAAAGAATGCTGAAATAATGGATCATATTGATGATGATTTGTATAAAACCAATGACAATTCCTTTTTGAAGGAATTCTCTCCACATTAATCTGTCGAAAATCAGCTTCCAGACACCGTATTGCCTGACGAATACAATGTTATGGATTGTAAATATAAAAACATTAATGGAAATTGTAATGATCCCGACCGTGATGAGATCATCCGGGACATTCACGAAAAATTTTATCAGTACATAATTCAACACCTGCGAAAGAACCGCTATGAGCGATGGAAATTCCATTCGTTTTGTTGCCTCAAATACGCACTGGACTGAAAACGGGAACGGCAGAATCGTGGCGGAAAAAACCACCAGTATCCAGCCGTAACTGTTGAGCTTCGGCACGAACAGCATGGGGAGAAGCATCATGATAAATACCGACAGGGTCAATACCAGCTTTAGCGATACCATGGATCCCAGAATCTCTTTTATCCTGGACTTATCCACGGACATCATGCGGATGGCCACTATGTCTATGCCAAGCGAGGTCATGAAGATAAAATAGGATGTGTAGGTCAGAATAAAATTATATTTTCCGAACCCTTCGGGCATAAGTGACGCGGAAAGATGTGAAAATATCGCTATCGAAACGAGCGCGGAAAGGACCTGGCTGAGAATCCTGAAGAAAAAGTTCTTTAAAAAACGTTGTAATTCATTGAGCTCCATGATGGTCTTTATCCCTGAAACATAAGATAGTATTTGTCAGATTATAATGACAGAGGACATGGCAAACCGGGCATTATTATTCAATGCAATAAGACGAGATTGAACGCGGCGTGCATTCGATGTCAATACTGTCCTCTTTCCCCTTCCGGTTCACGACGATAGTTTTACGGAATGGCCTGTCACTTTCATTGAGAATCAGCAATCTCCCCCCCAGACAGGCTGAAAAAAGACCATCGGTGTCAAGCTCTATATGATCCGTTGATTTATGGGGATATGCCCCCCCCCTGTTTCTTATTATTGAAAATGCCGATTCCATGAACCGCCTCATGTTTCTTGACCTGATTTGATACAAAAATCCTCTCCCCCGTTGAACGGTACTGCTGGTTTTGAACAAATCGCTGCCGCCGCCAGGTTTGTCAATAGTGATAATCTTGTTCGGCCGGCGGCCCACCAGGACGCCCCCCTCCGCGACCCAGTTCGATATGGCCTCCATGGTAACATTCTCCAGGAATCTGCACTCCGGCATTATCAGAAAACGATACCGGTTCAGCGCGCCATCAGCAATCATAATATCATCAACCAGATCATGATCTGTCATTGAGCGGAGAATCGCACTGGCGTCCAGCACCCGCTCCGGCGGTGTACCCATTTTTACCGACGCCAGGGGATACAGCAGTGCTATTTCTATCGACGGCAATTCTCCTGTTATGCAGTCCAGATACCGCGACAGGTACAACGCTCCTCCGGTTGGCTGACCGACAGGGAACATTTTCCTGCTGCACAGATCGAAACCGATCCCGATAAGGTTTTTACAGTAAAGCCCTTTTGCGCCGGATGTCGCCGCGTCGAAAACACGCGCAATGACGCCGTGAGGATTGTTTATCCATGCCTCTTCAGTAATGAAATACGAATTGTAGAACCTGCATGAGGCGGATACCAGCCGGGTCGCGACAAAGGAATCCCTGTAATCATCATTTTGATTGGTAATGCGGATGCCGGCATCATATTTTTTTGCGATCTTGATCTGTTCTGAAAATACCGCGCCTGTTTGCGGAGCCCCGGTCCCCCCGGTTACTATATAGATTTCTTTGCCCGGAAAGGCATCCCGGGCGGCAGACACCCAGTATTCAGTCCAGCGGCTCATTTCCAGCTGATACCAGGAAATAAAATCAATCCAGCGGCGCAGTGAAGGATAATACCCTGAATGCCTGAAAAAAAGGCGGTTCATGGCGCCCTCCAGGAAGTCATGCGCCAGATTCGTATATTTCTCAAAACGATGTTTGACGAGATTCAGGTTTTTTTCAATAACCGTATTCCCGGATACAACCATCGTTTTGCGAACCGGAAATTCGATATCCGGAAAATCCCGAAACCGGGTTCCGTGATTCCTGTTTACTTCCGAAATTGAACCATATGTATCCCTTAAAAAGTCATGGTAGGCTTTTTTCCCATATGGGTCACCGCACCACCACCCGAGATGGGTATGGAACCCTCCATAGAAGCATCCCTCGATGGGATAGAGGGATTCTCCCCAGTTTCCGCTGATTCCTATCAGCACGCTCTCCAGTATGTCCTGATTATTATAATGATCCGAAAAAGCCCTGATGAAACGTTCCACATACGCAGGCAGATGCGGGTTCCAGATTGACTGTATCCTTGATTCCATGCCGTGGTCAAGACAGGCGGCATAGACTGATTCATCAGAGTTATGGAACCATTCCGGCACGGCATAATTGGGACCCAGGATCAGGAAGGGGACCCATTTCAGATCGTGCTTTATGATCTTTTCGACAAGCGCATCATATGAAGAAAAATCAAAGATCCCTTCATTTTTTTCTATTTCCGCCCATGTCACATAAGACTGCAGGCTTGTAATGCCCGCTTCCCTGGAATGAATAAACGCATCGTCCTTCAGGAGACCGGGATCGACCGGCCCGATATACTGCCACTGCTGAATTATTTCAATGCCGTCTCCGGGCCTGCGGGCGTTGCCCACGACGTAGACCTTTATGCTTTTGAGGGCGC
>CAZZHU010000084.1:0-7437 GCA_964654045.1 uncultured Leptospirales bacterium | reverse complement strand
TAATTGTTTTGAATATCGTCTGGCAAGAGTATAGACCATTGACCTGTTATCGTGATTTGCAGACACCGGTGAACTGCTCCAGGAATTTACCGGAAAAGGCGTCCCATGACAGATTGTTCCTGACATATTCCTTTCCACGCCGGGCCATATCAAGATGGGAGCTGTAACTCTCATAAACGCGATAAATGCTTTCAGGATAGTTATCTGTTACAATTCCTATCTTCTGTTCACGTATGATATATGCAGCCGTAAGATCAGATGACACGACAATAGGTTTTTCAGCACAGAGCATTTCGAATGGGCTCAACCAGCCTCCCTGGGATTTGATCGGGTGAAGCATGACGTCCGCCTGATAATACAATGTCTTCAGTTCGGACCTGTTGACATGTCCGCGAAATTCCACATAATCAGCAAGAGAATGTTTTTCGATATAGCGGTCCAGTTCAGATTTGTAAGCGGGGTCCATGATGCTGCCGGCAAAGATCAGATGGACATTCGGGATGCGGTCTTTCAACACGGTGAGAGTTTCAAGACTGGCCATCTGGTTTTTCAACCTCGTTATGAGGCCCACATGGAGAATTGAAAATTTTTTACGGTCGGCATCGCCGTTCCCCTGCCCGGAGTTTGAAAAAAAATCAAAATCAATCCCATAATTGATAATGACGGGTTGAAATCCGAAGATAGATTGGAACCTCGAAGCATTGAAATCATCCGATACCACTGCCCGGCTGATTCTTTTTTTAAGAAACAGCTTCTCGTAATAATACAATGCAAGGATCGATATGCGTTCGCGGATCCATATCTTTTTAAAATCGGGACGCTGCAGCGTCAGGTAGAGTTCGGGCTCATTGCACATCCAGACTGACGGCAGAGACGAGCTCATCGCCACTATCTCTGCCGGATAATTATGGGGGTTAAGAACATCGAATTTTCCCCCGTGTTTTTTTAATCCACGTTTCAGAGCAGTTATCTCGCCTGCCACGATGTCGGCGTTTACCTTGGCCTTGCCGCGGTTTTTATTCTCGCAGATAATAATATCCGTGCCATCAAGATCCGCAATGATTTCGGGTATAATGCTGGTGGTCAGGATCGAGTGTTTGTATCCAGCGTCCCGTAAATAATTACAGAGACGCACCAGCAATATTTCAGCCCCTCCATAAATATCTAATTTCGGATTGATAATAAGAATTTTCATTTTTGAATATGCGGGAACGATATATCCCTATTTATTTGTTCCCTCATGCACATCCCAGATGCCATGTTTTCTGATCCGCTCCTTGGTGCTATAGGCCCTGCACCCCGCGCATATTTTGGGACATGGCTTGTCAGGGTTATTAATCGTGCTTTTAAATTTCATATAATACTCATTATTCCAGATTTTTTTGAAATCATCTTCAAAAACATTACCGAACGAGTACTTTCTCAGCATGGGCCTGTTGTTCGACATCATAACGGCGCAGCAGGGAAGAACATACCCGGGCATCATAATATACGGCTCAAGCCAGGCGATGCATTTCTCAATTGGAGGAAGCGTCTCCTCCTCGGCATGGGTAAATTGAAATTCGATGCCGTCCCTTCTTTTCATCAATTCCTGTACGACCCCGCGCGGCACCTTCTCAACATAATACTTGAAGATTTCCTTGAAATAGAGAAGGCCGGTGAATTCCACCATCGTTGAAGAACCGCCCCATTCAAGCTGTTTACCGATGGAATTTATCAGATCGAGAAATTGCGGCAGTTCCGATACATTATCCTTGATGATAATGTATCGGAACGACAGGTGCGGGAAGGGAGTCCTGTTTTTCTTCTTGTACTCGATAATGCTGCGCAAGTTGCTGATGACGTTATCGTAATTGCAGCCGACTTTGATCTTTTCATAGGTTTCCTTCGTTGCGGCATCGATCGAAAGATAGATGCCGTGAATATAGGGAAACACCCTGGATACTAGTTCGTCCATGGTAATATCGACAAGATGGTCAACGAGCCATATTGATGTCCTGTGTTTTTCCCAGAGATACTTCAGCATCAGGGGATAATCCTTGTTCAGGAAAGCGGAGCCTTCACCGGTAAGGTTGACCCAGCGGATGGTCGGGAACTGGTCGGCAACATGTTTGAATTCGTCGATTGTCATGTGCCTTCGGACCTGTGCATCCTTTGGCCAGTATACATATTCGCATATAACGCACTTCTTGTTGCATACGGTCGTCGTTTCCATTTCAAAATAAGATGGAACCGGGAGCTGATCAGGATATTGAATCAACTTCTGGTTCAAGGCCATGTGATGGCCTTCGCCGGTGGGGACATACCGTTTCGTATAAATAAAATTGTACAGCTCATGGAGCTTGAAATGCTTGAGGAGATACATATAACTGCTCATGTCTCTCCATCTTCTTTTACTGTGCAGCCGGGAAATGTATTCTTCTCCGAACAATTCAAAGTTAATATCCTGAATCTTGGAATCTGTTTCGTTACTAACTATATTGTCTTTTTTCATGATTTTTCCACCTTACTTTATATGTTAGAATATTCCGCTTACATGCCGCAAAACATCGAGAATTATATTATTATCTATTAATATTATAGTATTTTATTTGTCAAAGATATTATATGAAAAGAATTTTAATACTTTATTGCAAATTCCGAAAAACATTTTCCAGGCCATCCTGCTGGCAACCCCTATTACGGCATGTAACCCATTAATACTCTCTCAGTCGGAACCGGAAGGATTTGTTTGCAACAATCTCAAGATAATACGATTAATCCTGTGCAATTCACACAAATAATTGAAATTTTACATTATTGGTCAATAATTTTATTCATTTCACCGGGTCTATTTTAAAAAATATATACAGCAATAAGTTTTTCTTTTATTGATCCGAATCCATATCCATCTCACTTGTTACAAAACATTGCATATCTTAGAATTTTTTCTTGAACATTATTTTCAACCACGGCAAAACACGGCCCAGTACTCATCCAATTTCATGGAGATGGCGGGAATCATCGTCACATAACCTTCCGTTTTCGATCCGTGCAGTGGATTTTTTTTACAGAGATGCAAACATAAAATCCATGGAGGAAAGGAGTCGGCATGAAAAAATTCCATATGAACATTTTTCTCAATGAATACTGAAACATATTGCAATAATTATATCGGCACTGCCGCAAAAAATAAATTCAGAAGTTCATGACCGGGAGGCATACAACCCGCCCATGAGGCTGCCGGTCAGAAACTTATCGATGCCGGCGGAAGGGCAATAACACTGCATTACCCCATACGTTGTTTGCGGTATGATGCGCTTGAAGCACAATATGCATGATTCGTTTCTCCCCGTGCCATCTTCAACTTGTCCGTATTGCATAACCCCGGAATTTTTATAAAAAAATGATTTTTATAAAAAAATTGGTTGAATAGTATGTCCGCAACCATGATTTGTGATTTATGATTATTTATACCTGTTGTGAAACTGGCGTCTCATGCTCGCAAAAAGCCCCTGCGGGTCCTTTAAATGGGGCTTCGCCCCTGAAACCCCATTGATACATGAGCCATGCAACAAGTTTATTTCATAATACTAATGTAAGATCGGTACGTTCATGAACATAGCACTTGAAGCTTTTGCCCTGTCCCTCGACAAGGTCACCGGTATCGGCAACGTGGTGCTGAAATATATCGAGGAGATCCGGAAACTCGACCGGAACAATAATTATTATGTTTACACCACGGACGGGCTCAACCACACAACCCTGAATGGAAAGAACTGGTTCCATGTCGATTATATGAACCGTCCGAAACGCGCCAAGCTGGCGGTGCGGGAATCATGGCTGCGACTCACCGAAGCCCAATCATCCAGGGCTACCATCGCCCGGCAGGGCGCGATAATCATCCTCAGGGTCACGAAGATGTTTCTTGAGTTGGTATGCAGGGTCTATTTCCCCTTCTGGCTGGCCTTGTCGTTCCGGAAAAACAGGATCGACGTGTATTTCGGGACATTCGCCGATTTTTTCCCCCTCATCTTCCCGGCCAGGACACGCAAGCTCTGGCTTATTCACGACCTGGTCTGGAAGCTGTATCC
This sequence comes from uncultured Leptospirales bacterium, assembly GCA_964654045.1. GTDB lineage: Bacteria > Spirochaetota > UBA4802 > UBA4802 > UBA5550 > RBG-16-49-21. The sequence goes on along the minus strand of CAZZHU010000084.1, from coordinate 3,364 downwards.
CGAGACGATGCAGAAGCGGAACCCGCTGAAGGGTTTTCAAATAAAGCTGAACATGAACCGCGCCGACCTTCTTCTGGCGGTTTCCAACAATACCCAAAAGGACCTGCGGGAAATCCTGAACATCCGGAAAGAGATCATCACCCTTCACAACGCCGCCGACCGGAGCGTTTTTTACAAGGCGGGTTCGAAATCCGTGGCGCGCATTAAAAAGAAATACGGCATTACCCGCCCCTACATACTCTCCGTATGCACCCTGGAACCCCGTAAAAACCTTCACACCCTCCTTGACTCGTACGCGAAGATCCGGCCGCGGGGGCGGCATCAGCTTGTCCTGGTGGGGATGAGCGGATGGAAGAACACGAAACTGTTTGAATTGATCGGGGAGCACCCGGCGAAAGACTCCATCATCGTGACGGGGTATGTCCCGGCTGAAGACCTGGCTCCGCTCTACACCGGCGCCCGGGTGTTCGTTTCCCCGACCCTCTATGAAGGTTTCGGGATGCCGGTTCTGGAAGCCATGCAGTGCGGGTGTCCCGTCATTTCCTCCACGTCATCCTCGATCCCGGAAGTCGCCGGCGACGCGTGCCTCCTGCTACCCCCCCTTGACGCGGAGGGCCTGGCGTCGGCGATGGAAAAGGTTCTGTCGGACAGGGTCCTGAGAGGCGCCATGAGCAGGAAAGGCCTTGCCAGGTCAAAAATTTTTTCATGGGAACATTCAGCTGCGCGGCTTCTTGAAATCATCAATTCAAAATGACCGTCCGGGTGCCGGCAGCGGACATCAATCCTTTCTATCCCGGTAATCAGCAAAGTTCAGGAAGTTGCCCCTGAAGGCATCATTGCCGGGCATAAGGCGGCAGGCTTCCAGGTACATCCTGAAGGCCTCGTCCCTGCTTCCGTTCAACTCGCAGATGATCCCCAGGTTATTGTACGCGGCCGGATCGGAGCCATCCTCCGCCAGGACCTCCCTGAAAAGTATCTCCGCCTGGCCGTACCGTCCTTCGACGGCCAGGTCAACGGCCCGGTTGTTTATGGCGGCAGCCGGCGACGGGGCGAGCTCACGGGCGAAAACCTTCCGTACCGCAACGCGGAACCGCGCCGCCGGTTTCCGTGTCCCGGCCTCGTCTCCCGCGACGCCGTACCGGTACAGGCCGTGCCTGCGCTCCACGGATACCGCCTGGTAGGAATAGCATGATGTCATGGCCACGGGAGCCAGCATGGCTGCGATCATCAGAAGATGTTTCAGCGGGGGCCTCCTGTAATGATTCGCAGACATACCATAAACGGGGCCGTGTCAATCTAAAAATGAGGATTTCTCAGCGGGGCAAACCATCAATACACCGCGCGCATCTGTCACCCGGCGGGATCCTTACTATGCTGTAACCTTTACAAATAATAATTGACTAATTCAATTATTTACTTTTCTTAGTGATACTATTGAAAGATGTATCAATAGAGTTGTTGCGTAATTAATGTATTGCGCTCAGAGTGGCCCCGCGGAGGGGCCTGGTAATGGGTTCAGGCTCTTACTCCCTGAAGACCAATAAATTCTGCAACAATACTAATATCATCCCGGAGTGACACCCAATGTCGAAAAAATACCTGGTCCTGATCGCGACCTTTGCGATCATTCTATCCTGCTTTAAAAATTCCGAAGGCCTGAAAAAAAATGATGTCCCCACGCTGGTGAACCAGTTTCTCGCCATGCATGTACAGCATCACACGCTGAACGATGAACTGTCGGAGCGTATCCTGGACAACTTCATACTGTCGCTGGACTACGGAAAATACTACTTTTACAAAAAGGACGTCGTGGGATTCAAAAAATACCGTCACAAGATAGACGACTACGTCCTGAACAGCCAGTTCGACTTCATCGATGACATCTATTCCGTCTACAAGAAGCGCTTCATGGAGAGCAACCAGCTCATCAACGAGCTCATCAAGAGCAAATTCGATTTCACCGTGGACGAGAAGATCGTGGTTGACCGGGACAAGGTTGAATACGCCGATACCAGGAAGGAATTGCGCGACCGCTGGCGCAAGAACATCAAGCTGCAGCTCCTGAATTACCTCTCGTCAGGCCAGAGCCTGGCGGAGGCGAAGAAGAAGCTCGCCAAGAAATACAACCTGCTGAACAAACGGGTCGACGAGATCGACGAGGAAAAACTGCTCGACCGGTTCATGAACGCCTTTTCCATGTCCCTCGACCCGCATTCCAACTACCTGACGCAGGAAGAGAACGAGGACTTCAGCATCTCCATGAAGCTGAAACTGGAGGGGATCGGCGTGCGGCTCAAGTCCGAGGACGGTTTCGTGATCGTCGAGTCGATCATCGCCGGCGGCGCGGCCGACAAGCTGCCTGAAAAAATCAAGCTGAAGCCGGGCGACAAGGTCATAGCGGTTGCCCAGGGCGACGGGGAGGCGATGGACGTCGTGGACATGGACCTCCGGGACGTGGTAAAAAAGATACGCGGGACCAAGGGCACCGAGGTGCGCCTGACGGTCCTCCGTAAATCCGGCGAGGGAAACAAGCCCATCAGGATGGTGATCCCCATCGTCCGCGAGGAGATAAGCCTCAAGGACAGCGCCGCGGAATCGCAGATACTCCTTGTCAACAACGACAAGAACCGCAAGGTCGGCTACATCAAGCTTCCCTCGTTCTATTACGACAAGGAGCGGGGGAAAAGCTCATCCGGCGACGTGCGGGATATCCTCGTGAAGCTGAAAGCCGAAAAGGTCAGGGGCATCATCCTTGACCTGCGGGGTAATCCCGGCGGTCTCCTCAACGAGGCCATCGACATCGCCGGCTTTTTCATCGCCGGGGGACCCGTCCTCCAGATCGTTGACGGCAGGAACCGGCCCCACGTGGTCAATGACAACGACGAAAGCATCGTGTACGACGGCCCCATGGTCGTTCTGATAGACAAGTTCAGCGCCAGCGCGTCGGAGATCCTCGCCGGGGCCATCAGGGACTACAACCGGGGTCTCATCGTCGGACCGGATAACACCTTCGGCAAAGGCACCGTGCAGTCATACAACGAGCTCCCCTTCAAAAAGGGCGCCATCAAGATCACCATATCTCTTTTCTATCAGCCTGACGGGACATCAAACCAGCTGACCGGCATTGCCCCGGACGTCAGGGTACCGGACCTCACCTCCATCTGGGACATCGGCGAAAACAAAAACCGGTATCCCCTCAAGTGGAAAAAAATACCCGCCGCCGAGCATAAAAACTTCGGCCTGGTGGGCCAGGGCATGGTATCGCAGCTGAGCGCCCGGTCGTCGGCGCGGGTCAATGCCAGCGAACAGTACCGCAAGCTGCTTGAAAAAATCCCCATACGATCGAAGCGTTTCGGATTCGAAG
>CAZZHU010000083.1:0-18029 GCA_964654045.1 uncultured Leptospirales bacterium | reverse complement strand
TTATTGTAGATATCGTCAAGCTGCTTGTATGCTTTGGGCATGTATTCTTCAAGTGACGGGTACTTTTTCTTGCGGTCAGCATCTTTTATGTTGTTCTCTTTTGCCCATTTCTGAGATCCCACAATAGTGACCTGCTGGGGGGTCCTGATGCCGGCAACGACATCTTCGCCCTGGGCATTGATCAGGTATTCACCGTAGAAACGGTTATCGCCGGTTGACGGGTCACGGGTGAAGGCAACGCCGGTGGCGCAATCATCGCCCATGTTGCCAAAAACCATGGCCTGGATATTGACCGCGGTGCCCCAGCTGTCTTCAATGCCATTCATTTTTCTGTAGAGGATGGCCCGCTCATTCATCCATGAGCCGAAAACAGCGCCGATGGATCCCCAGAGCTGTTCAAAGGGATCAGAAGGAAAATCTTTTTTGAGTTTTTTCTTGATAAGGGCCTTGTACTGGGCAACCAGCTCTTTAAGGTCGTCAACAGTGAGGTCAAGGTCCATTTTTATCTTGCGTTTCTTTTTCAGATGGTCCATTACTTCTTCGAAGGGATCATGCTCATCCTTCGATGCCGGTTTGAGACCCATGACCACGTCTCCGTACATGGCGATAAAGCGGCGGTAGGAGTCCCAGCCGAATCGTTCATTTCCCGATTTTTTTATTATTCCCTGAATGGTTTTATCGTTGAGACCAAGGTTAAGGACAGTGTCCATCATTCCGGGCATGGACGCGCGCGCTCCTGAGCGGACAGAAACAAGGAGAGGATTTGAAGGGTCTCCGAACCGGGCGCCCATCGCCTGCTCGACTTTTTTCATTGCTTCCTTGACTTCTTCTTTCAAGCCGGATGGATATTGACGGTTATTCTTATAGAATTCCGTGCAAACTTCAGTGGTTATGGTAAACCCCGCCGGAACGGGTATGCCGAGATTTGACATTTCGGCAAGATTGGCGCCTTTTCCGCCAAGGAGGTTTTTCATGTCCGCTTTACCTTCGGAAGTTCCTCCTCCAAACAGGTATACTCTTTTGCCCATTCTGATTCTCCTTGTGTTAATTATAGCTTTGATTCAATCAGATTTATATACACTATATTGGTTATTCCCCTGGTATTCAGATCCTTCATACAGCAGAAAGGAATAATTGCATATAATGATTTCCCCGACCAATTATATTACAGCTACTATAAATATTTTAAAGAGGTTTTCCTTGTAAAGATTAATTTTATAAATCAATGCATTCAAAGAAATTTTTTAATCTGACGGAGCAGACAGGCCTCCCGGTGTTCGCATTTGGTGCAATATTCATCGGTTTCATCAAAGTCTTCCTCAACGCAGAGATCAATGTCTTCCTGTGTCATAATTTCCATATACCGGATATGCTGGTACTCATCATCGGTGATGGAGCCGGGGCCTTTGGTTTTTAATTTGTGCAATACTGTTTCCAGCATGAGATCATTTTGTTTTATTTCCCCTTCCTTTCTGGTCTGTCTGCGGTCAATTTCATGGTTAAGACGGGCCTTGATAATCTTTGACTTGAAGCTGATGCCCCGTTTGCGGATGATGAGAAAAAATACCAAACCGAATATTATTCCACCCAGGTGTCCGACATGAGAGACGGGACTCTGACCGCTGGACGCAATGAGTGAATAGAGTTCTATCCCTCCATAAAGCATCACCAGAAACTTGGCACGCATCGGAATGATAAAGAAAATAAGAATCTCCGCATCGGGAAAAAGCATGCCAAAGGCAAGGAGAAGCCCGAAAACCGCACCGGATGCACCGATGGTTGGCGTTATATAATTGGCGCCGCCCAAAATGGTATTGATGATCAGTATTGTTATCCCGGCGCCGATTCCGGTAAAAGCATAATACAGCAGGAACCGCCGGCCTCCCCAGGCCTGTTCCACGGGAAGGCCGAAAATAAGAAGAGCGTACATGTTCAGAAAAATATGAAAGAATCCGCCGTGGAGGAACATGTAGGTGAAAGGCTGCCATAGATATAAATTCTCTATTACCAGTTTTGGAGTAAGCCCAAGGTAAAAAGTCAGGACACCGCTGAGTGAAGAGCCTTGATCGCCGGTAGCAATCATGGATAAAAGAATCTGCAGGCCAAAGAAAATTGCAATATTGATAATAATGAGCCGTATCACCCAGCTTTTAGTATAGGTTTCGGTTCCGTTCATATGGTATCCAGTTACGATGTATTGACGGTGCTGATGGTGTTATTCATCTAGTATCACACGTCTGATCCTGTGTAACATTAATTGGTACAGCTGATTCCAGTAAAGTCATTTTTTTATTTGCGGGGGTGATACTGGGGGCAGAGGGCCGATGATCCGGGAATATAATTACGGCAGACCTGAGGTCGTGTCTCATAAATGTCACAGAAAAAAATATTTCCATCCCAGTTGAGGAATGTACAACTCTGGATGTGTATGCCATTGCCCGTAATGATGATATCCCCAAACCAGCGTATATCGGTACCACGCACATGGTTGATAATATCGAAACGGTCCTCCCGTTCCCATCTGCGTATATCATCACCGGTGATGTAGGCGATCATGTCTACATGGCAGCAGGCGCCGCATTGAAGGCATTGAATGGCCGGATTATCTGTCAATGAATGTCACGCATACAAAGGTGATCTGCCACTGCTTCTCATAAAAACCGGGTTACCTTTTCATTTCATCTATAACATTTTTCGCGAATGTTCGCGCATGGGCCAGATCATTGCTGTCAGGATGTCCGTTCATGGCATCAACCATGCGCGCCCATTCATCATCTGGAATCTTTTTTGATTTTTTGATAAACTCGTGAAGATTTGGGACAAGATAACCCTGGCATTCATAACAGCCATGATAGAGTATTCCTTTTTTTTTGCAGAGGGAACTGAAGAAGGTAAAACAGTTTTCATAATCGGACTTCTTATATGCGGAAGAGGCGTGGGTCAAAAATCCTGACAGGTGAAACCTGGGTTTGTCCGGTATGAGGGAAAGCAGTTCACGGACCGGGGCAGCAAGGGTCCCCGCGTGACAGGGAGAGCCAATGAAAACAAGATCAAAATCATCCAGGGATGATGGCCCGGTTTCATCAATTTTTTTCAGGATAGAGGAGGAGATTGCCGAAGCTTCTTCATGGATAACCCGGGCAATTTTTTCGGTGTTGCCGGTCTGGGAAAAATATGTGACTAATATATTCATGACCAGGTAGCTATAAGCAATGTGAAACGATATCTAAGAAAAATACGGTTTACGTACTACAGTTAATCGAATTCGACATACATTTTATTATTCAAATCAAAAGATGACTGCGGTTCGGCACCGCCATGGGATACAGCGATGAAAGCCACGAAACGGGGGCTGCCCTTGACTGTTTTAAGGCCGACAGCGGTTTCCAGGGCAGTCGCGGTATAGTCAAGATCGAGGCCGTATAAATACCGGTAACTTATCTGGTATGAAAGCGGAAGCGAGATTTTATATAAGCCGGTTGTCTTGACATCGAGCGAAAGAGCCAGGTTTGCCGGAACTGTTACGGCATGAGTGTACGGGATCCAGCTGTTCCAGCTGTGGGGCTGGTTGCCAATGATCGTTTCAGCGGTTGACGGGAAGGCCATGCCGGTTATCGTGTCATAATCATACAGGAGAATTTGAGAATGCGGGGATACTGGCAGGAGCCTTCTGTAATTATTTTTGTGGAGATTGGAAAAGGAATTTTTACCGCCGTCTTTTTCTGCCACATCATAAAAAACAACACCCCGGGCAGTCTGTCCGTCATGGTATGAAACCTGGACAACAACGGCTATCTCTCCGAAAATGGCATCAGCATTATTTTTAAGCTGGAAGAGCTGCCAGTCGGTTTTAATCGTATCGCCGGGGGTATGGATGATCTTGCCTTTGAAAAGCTCTTTCAGATCGGAAAATAAGGATTTTGTAATTTGCTGCTGGTCCCAGTTTTTCGGGTAGCTTTCTTTTACGTTGGAATAGATGAGCGATTCCAGTTCGTAGGAAAGACTTTTCATGCTATCCTTGTTGCCGGGCGACAATTGTTTTATTATTTTCATGCGGCAATTATAATAATTTTAATTTAAAATAACAAGTCATTTTTTTTGCCTGAAGAGCCAATCAAACATTGCCTCATCAGTGAATGTGTAATTCCAGCACAAATGGGTTAACAGGGTATACTCACTGTAGCGGGGCATGCCGCCGGCCATGACAATAGCATTGATCATGTTTCGAGAGCGAGCAACGTTTACAATGTTGTCAAGGGCGCCGTGAAACGCCCATATGGGTATCTTTACCAGTCGTGGTGCCAGCGCATCATCACCTCCGCCGCACACAGGTACCGCGGCGGCAAAAAGATCCGGCCACCGCTGGATGGCCTCCCATGTGCCGAACCCGCCCATGGAGTATCCGGTTATATATAGTCGTCCGCTGTCGATGGAGAATTCCTTTTGCAGTTCATGAATGATATCTATTGCCATGGCCAGCGCCGGGGTCGGTTTTTTTTTCATCGTATGACGGTCGGCTTTCCAGTCCACCTCAGCCCATTTCATTTCGGCCGGGCACTGGGGTGCGACTATGAAGCAGGGGTAGTGCTCCATTCTTTTTTCATTGGCAAAGATATCCAGTCCACAATATAATTGTATCGTATTGTCATTTCCCCGTTCACCGACGCCATGGAGGAACAGAATAAGGGGGTATTTTTTTGTCTTATCGTAATTTTTCGGCACCAGGAGCCGGTAAGGAAGAGCGGCTAAATTTTTACCCTTATGCAGCCGCGCCTGAAAACGCTCTGACATATCAGCGGCATGGCTAACGCCTGTTGAAATCAGCATCACTGCTGATGACATGGTGAATAAAAATTTCAGGCCCTTTTTCAGCATATCGTTATGAATTATTTGCCGACGAACACATCATTCAAAAACTTGCCCCGTTCGACAAAACCTTTGGTTCCGGTCATAACGCCCTGCCCATGACGCTTTCCGTCTTTCCAATCTCCCTCATATTTCGATCCGTTAGGCCAGGTATAGGTACCCAAGCCGTTTTTCTCGCCGTTCTTCCACAGGCCGGTGTAGGTTTCTCCATTAGGTTTTGTAAGAGTTCCCTGGCCGCTCTTGATATTGTTTTCCCACTGGCCGTCATATTTAATCCCGTTTTTTTCAACCATGACTCCCTGGCCGTTACGCTTATTAGCGACCCACTGGCCGTCATACCGGTCACCGTTGGACCAGGTAAAGATGCCTTTCCCATTCATGGCGTCATTTACCCACCGGCCTTCGTACTGGTCACCGTTGGTCCAGGTCATCCTGCCATATCCCTGTTTCATGTTGTCCTTGATTTCGCCGATATATTTCGATCCGTCTTTAAAAGTAATGGTCCTTATATTGCCCTGTTCCAAAAAGCAATTGGTAACAAGAAGGGTTCCAAAAAGGACTGCTGTTATCAGCTTTAATGCGTTGGTATGCATGAGATTCTCCTTTAAAATAATCTGCCTCGAAATTATCCGGCAGTTGAATTATTGCAATGATTTTTTTATTTTTCAGGATGAAGGTTCCATCTTAATGGAGGTATGCTTGAATTCGCGTCAGGAACAGCTCTAACCCCTTTTCAATTTTTTTATTTATGGCGGCGGGAATTATCATATCTGCCAAAGCATTGAGGCATGATTCGGATACGACAGACCGAGCCTGGTCGTGATCAACGGCATCTAGTATTCCAAGATTGGTCAGGCCCAGATCATGTTTCGCAATATCCGCAAGTTGTGAATGGTAGCCGGTGGGATTAATTGATACAAGACGACAACCGGCGATATGGCCTTCATACAGGGTAATGCCAAAATGGGATATCAGGACCCGGGCGGATAACAGCGTTTCAGCATACGATTTTTGCAAAGGCTTTATTGTTCCTTTTTTTATCACGCGGGAATCGCTACCCGCGAGTATTGCGCAGGACCTGTTGTCCGGGATCAGAGTAAGCAGTGAATCAACTGTCTCTCGGGATGGGCTGATGCCGCAGTACAGGGCATAATCAATATCTTTCCGGACCGGGTGATTGCCAAGCCGCCTGATGGAGTCGGTGAAGGTATACCCGTAAATGAAAAGCTCTTTTTTATTAATGGCGTACGTAAGATTCGGAAGAAGGTCGATGGGACAATCGGCCATTTCCCTGCCGGGGCCGCAGTCATCAACGGCTATTACCCTGCAGAGGCCTTTCAAGCCCTTCATTTCTACAATGCCTGAATTGCGCATGTCCCTGATAATCAATCCACATTCCGGCCGGATCCTTTCCGAAAAATAATCATGGAGAGAGTCGGGAAGAAATGCCGGTTTACGGCCGCAGATGAGGAAAGCTCGGAATGACGATTCCCGGTTGATGAAATCAGCAAGGTTCGCCATCCGCTGGAGGTGGCCCGTACCGAGATGGTCTCCCCATCCGGTGACTATGGATACTTCGCGGTTTTTCATCTGTTGCTTGAGTGCGTCATGGGACGCTGCGTGACGCCGCAGTTAATGGCCGCGATGTCCGGGTTCTTTTCGATATACCGAATGACCTCCTGGAGCGGAAAGGGACCGCCATGAAAGCAGCCTGCGTAGATTTTTTTTGCCACATCGAAATCTTCAGTGGTGTCAACAGTCAGGCGGAGACCGGGGAAGGGATTGTACAATTCGATATCGCGGATGTTAATAGTGAATTGTTCAGGATGTTCCTTGATGTAGGGCGTCACATGCTCCCGCTGATGGGGCTGGTCGCTTCGCTGATATGCGGTATCAAGTGCAGTTTTTTTAACCATTCCCACACCAGCACCGAGGGGTAGATTGGGAAAATAGCAGAGATCGGCGCCGGTTTCAAGGGTTGCCTTGATTGTTTCAGAGGCAAAACCGGGATCGGTAAAGGGATTGTCACCGGTTACCCGCATTATGTAATCGCCCCCGTACTGCTCTGACGCGAGGTAAAACCGTTCCAGGACATTATCTTCGGATCCAATAAAGACATCAATGCCCATGGATTCAGCGAGACTCACGATAGCGTCATTATCGGCACCGTGACAGGTTGCAAGCACGATACGGTCAACTCCCGCCGTGGCCTGTATCCTCTGGAAAACGTGGTACAGCAACGGCTTGCCGGCAAGGTCCATCATGGCTTTTCCGGGAAGACGCGTCGAATTCATCCGGGCCTGAATGATAGCTGTGACTGTTGGCTTCATGACATTATTATCGGATTGAAGAGACCGGGGATTAAGCCGGGTCAGGCATTAAAGGTATACCACTCGTCACAGGATTTGCAGTCCGGTTCGGCGGGATACTGCCTCCGGTAATCAGTTAAAAAAGCGGATATCTTGTTTTCCCAGATTTCAGTCAATGTCGCGGATCGGATCATTCCCCTCGAGCATTTTCCGTCAACATCCTGCTTGCAGAAGGATACATTTCCGTCGGCAGTGATATAGAGGTCGCGCTGGAGGTGCCAGCATGGTATCCGGTCGAGGGGAGAAAGATCAGAGTAGCGCCGGTCTTCAATTCTTCCCAGGTACGTGTTCTGCTTCTGGAGGATGATGGGGACCCTGAGCTTTTCCCAGTAGTCGTAATAGGCGTCCAGGTATGGCTCAGTTTCATTGATTTTCATTATCTGGATATACAAACGGCCGGCGGCCGCATCGGAAAGGCCGATTACGTTCTGATGCACCCGCTCATAAAAGTCTTTGCCATGAAGCCTGGTATAGGTATCGGCGTTCATGCCGTTCATGTTGATAATGGTCTTGATCTTATCCCCGGCTCCCGCAAGGTGCGCGCGATAATTGGCATCGGCATAGAGGCCGTTAGTCTCGACGATAATTGACTCGACGAGCGGATCGCCGCAGGCGAGGGAAAGGATCTCGTAGAAATTGGGATGCATGAGGGGCTCTCCGGAACCGCCGAAGCAGATGGTGTAGGGCAGATTAAACGATTTCATCTGTTCCAATAGCAGCGGCATTAAATCTCTTTCCATGTCTCCATGGTGCTGCTTGAGCGAATTGCGGTAGCAGAACAGGCAGTCAAGGTCGCACCTGCCGGTAAGCTCTATTTCAAGGTATGACGGTCCGATGTGGAGTACCTCGGGATGTTCTTCGATTATTCCCCTGACGGATTCATAGGAAGGAATGCCCGAGCCTAGCCGGTATATCCGTTCCATGATTGAGGCATCGCGCCGGTTTCTTGACAGAAATGATATCCGCTTGTCCCGGATATCCGGGTCTTTGTAGTAAATCTCAATATCAAAATGGTTCAGGTTGGCTTTGATTACCTGCGCGAGGGGCAGGGTCTTTTCCTTCAGGTCGGGGACCGCGGAGATGAGCTCCTTTGAAATGATCTCGCAGGAAAAGCCCGCGGGAAGATTTTCCGAGAAAGTGAACTCTGCGAGATACTTCATGTGAAGATCGATCATTTCTTTTATTATGGAGCAGTCGAGAAAGGGAGAGTCGGCATTGATTTTGCAGATATGCTGCGATCCTGTGCGGGCGAAAAGATCTTTCCAGAACTCAACATCGTCATGGCCGGTACGGCTGAAACAGGATGTTTCGCCTGACAGCTTTCCCTGATATGATCCGGGGACTGAGTAATATATGGCGCCGGCAGTATCGATAGTCTGTAATCGCCGGGCCACGGTTTCTGGCATATACATATCAAGAAAGGTCAGATCTACATCCGATGGTGCGGAATCTATGTACAGCAGAATATCAGACTTCAATTAGTTCACCCGGCAATTCATTGCATTACGTCTCAACGTAATTTTTCATGAAAATCTGTATCTCTGATTCTTTTTTTCTTTTCAACACCCACTTCTTAAACTGCTGATACATGCTCTCGTTATAAAGCTTGTACATGATGAGTCGTTCGACTTTGTCGTAGGTGATAGGACGACGTCCCATAAGCTTGACAATATGATAGCCCTGGGTGGATTTGCAAACCTGGGATACCTGCCCGGTGGCGCGTATGTTGTTCACGAAGCCTGCGAGGTAAGGGTCCATTTCCGCGAGCATTTTCCATCCCAGGTCTCCTCCTTTTGAAGCGGATTCCGGGTCCTGCGAGTAGGAGCGCGCGAGCTTTTCAAAGGTCTCACCGGCGAGGATCTTTTCCCGCATTGAATTCAGCTTCTCGTTTGCGTCACGTTCTGCCGTGAAGGAATTGCCGGAAGGCTTTACCAGGATGTGCTTGATCCATACTTCGTCGCCCAGCTTATTCCTGTTCTTCCGGTACCAGTCCAGAGCCTCTTCCTTTGACGGGGGAGAAACGCCGATGGCAATCGACATGACCTGCTCCCTCATGATCTGGGCGCGCACTTCTTCAAAATAGTCTTTGAAGCCGATATGGAAACGCCCCTCGAGAAAGCCGATGAATCCATCAATCTGGGCATCAAGATCCTTGTCCCCCATGAGGGGTTCATCATTAAGACGTTTTTCAAGGCGGTTGAGCATCCTGGCGACCTGCTTGTCCAGCTGCGCGGGATCCTTAATTTTCGCGGAGAAATACTGCTTCATTATTTCTTCTATATGATTGAGGACCCGCCGGTCGCCAACGACAATCGCTTCCTCGGAAGCGGCCTGCATGACGAGTGCGTCTTCAATGAATTTATCCAGGATCTTGCTTTTTTCAGCGTTGTACCTGTGCCGGGGGACATTTTGAAATTTGATGACCTGGTTCAGCTTGCTGTTTATTTCACTTTCGATTATGGAAAAGTCGTTTACAACCGCAATAATGCCGTCATAACTTTCCCAGGAAAAAGCAGGTATAATGCTCATAAGCAGTATCATAACTGCCGTGAAGTAGATCTTACATTGTTTCATATAGTGGCCATTAAATGTGTTATTAGTTGGAGCAAGACGGCACAGATGCATTGTTGCAAGAATGACATATACCGTGCCCTATTCCTTAATTATTCAGATCAGTAATAATTGCAAGGTTTTTTTCCTGCGGAGCAGCCTAATATCACGCTGAAAGCGGATTATTATTTCTTTTTGTTCTTAAAAAGCATGTATTCTATGCCGTCAACCAGGGCTTTCCAGGAGGCTTCTATTATGTCAGTGGAGACACCAACGGTCCCCCAGTGCTCGGATTTGCGTCTCTGGTCAACAAGAACACGAACGGCAGCCGCGGTTCCGCTTTTTTCGTTTAGTACCCGGACTTTGTAGTCGGACAGCTGAATCTCCTTGATTTCCGGATAGAATTTTTCAAGCGCTTTCCGGAGGGCATTGTCGAGTGCCTCAACCGGGCCATAGCCGTTGGCAGCGGTGTGTTCGATTTTTCCATCGACTTCAACTTTGATGGTGGCCTCGCACATGAGCTTTTTTGAACCCTCCATCTCACTGACAACGCGGAATCCTTTCAGCTTGAAAAAAGGAGTGTACTCGCCGTTTGCTTCCCGGATCAGGAGCTCGAAGGAGCCCTCGGCTGCCTCAAACTGGAAACCCTGTTCCTCCAGGTCCTTGATTTTTTGTAGCAATGTAGCGGGAAGTGTTACCCTGTTTTTGAGCCTGATACCCATTTCTTTCGCTTTAAAGAGAATGTTGCTTTTCCCCGAGAGCTCGGAAACCAGTACCTTGCGCCAGTTACCGACTTTAGCGGGTTCTATATGCTCATAGGTCCTGGTATCCTTCTGCAGGCCGGAAACATGGATCCCGCCCTTGTGGGCGAATGAATTATCGCCGACATAGGGTGACCGCTCATCATGGGCCAGGTTCGCGGTTTCGCTGATGAGCCGGCTCACCTCGGTGAGATGCGGGAGCGATTTCTCGGCCGAGCAGCGGTACCCCATTTTGAGAACGAGATTGGGGATCAATGTCATCAGGTTTGTGTTCCCGCACCGTTCGCCATACCCGTTGGCGGTCCCCTGGACGGAAACAGCGCCGGCCTCCACGGCTGACAGGGAGTTTGCGACGGCAAGGCCCGCGTCATTGTGGAAATGGACGCCGAGGGGCACGGCGCTCTCGCGGGATACCTTGTCAATGATCGTTTGCACTTCGCCGGGCATGACGCCCCCATTGGTGTCGCAGCATACGATCATGTCCACGCCGGCAGAGCACGCTTTCTGGATTAACCTGAAGGAGTAGTCCTGGTTAGATTTAAATCCGTCAAAGAAATGTTCGGCGTCAAGGAACACCCGCAGGCCCCTGTCTTTCAGATAGGCAATGGTATCATATACAAGCGCGAGATTGTCTTTGAGCGTGATGTTCAGGGCCCGGGTAACATGGAAATCCCAGGTTTTCGCAACGATGGTAATGATCTCAGCCTTTGAATTCACCAGTGCCTTGAGAAAGACGTCATTATGGCAGGCGGTGTTTTTACGCTTGGTGGAGCCGAAGGCGACTATCTTGGAATGGCCCAGTTTCGATTTTCTGATATCCTTGAAGAACTGGTCATCTTTTGGATTGGATCCGGGCCATCCCCCCTCGATATAATCGATATTCAACCGGTCAAGGGCTGACGCAATAAGAAGCTTATCGTGCAGGGAGAGGGAAATTCCCACGGTCTGGGCGCCGTCACGAAGGGTTGTATCGTAAATTGTTATTATTTTTTTGGTCATGAGACCGGTTCCTGATAAATCAGCATGGTTGCCATGCGGTATTGATATTGCAAGGATTTTTTCGGCTAATGATAAACCCGGCATGTTACTGGCGTGTCAGGCAGTACAGGGGAACGTCGCGGGAAGAAAATCGTCACACAGGCACGACGTCTTCCTCTAAACAGAGGCTTCTCCATGATGCATAGCGGCACAGGGCCCAGGCCGCTCTGGCAGCCCTCTCCGGAGTTGGGAGAAAAGGTATGCCGCATTCGATCAGATGGGCTATAAGAGGTTCGTCAAGATCGAGGAATGTGGAGCAGATGACCGGGATCGGAAGGGATGAAAGGGCCTCGCCTATTTTTATCTTGAGAGTATTGCCCAATCCGAGAGCCGCCTGTATCATGCCGCGGTCCAGAGAAGGGGCAACGGCGGGATTGTCGCGGTAATGGAGAAAGGTCTCTATTCCGAATAATCCGTAGAAGAGGAGGACATCCACCTCGCCGGATTCTGCAATAATGCGCGGAACCCTGCTGAAAAAAGCTTCCCAGTTGTTGATGAAGGTGAAGTCAACCGGGTTGGTGAGGGACGCGGTATGGGGAGAGAACTCGCTGATGGCATCCTGGAGCTGTTCAGAAAACATCGGAAGCTCAAGTCCCATACGACCGATGGTGTCTGCCATGAGCGCCCCGGGACCGCCGCTGTTGGTGAGGATGCCTATACGATTGCCCGCCGGGAGCGCGCACTTTGAAAGAACAGAGGAAAAATCGAACATTTCTTCAAGGGTCGTGGCGCGGATAATGCCGGTCTGATTGAATACCCCATCCATGATTCCTTCGGGCGATGCCATGGCGGCAGTATGGGACGCCGTGGCCCGGGCGCCGGCATCGGTGCCGCTCGCGTAGAGTGCCACGATGGGCTTGATTTTTGAAACAACCGCCGCTTTTTCTATGAATTCCCTTCCGCGACGCACTGATTCGATATAGCAGGTTATCGTTTTTATCGAATCCCTCCCGGCCATGTAATCAAGGCCGTCCACGATGTCAAGGTCCCCCTCGTTCCCGAGGCTTATCGCCTCGGCGTAATTGAGCTTGCGGGCATGGAGGTACGGCATCACGTGGGTCACGAAAGTGCCGGAGTGCGAGAGCATGCCTATAGTACCGGGCTCCCCTTCAAAAGGAAATATGGTTATATTGTAGTTGTCATGGAGATTTGCAACGCCGATACAGTTTGGCCCCACGTAGCGGACCTCGGCCTTCAATGCGGCCTGGTCAAGCAGCGATTGAAGATCCGCGCTGCCAACCTCTTCGAAGCCCGCTGTCACGATCACCGCACGAAAGACCCCGGCTGTCCCCAACTCCTCTATCACCCCGGGGACCAGCCTGGTCGGGAGTACGATGACGGCGCAGTCAACGGGAGCGCCTATGTCTGAAATGCTTGCATATGCCTTCAGGCCGAAGATTTTTTTTTCTGTGGGATGGATCGGGTAGACCTCTCCCCGGTATTCATTGCAGAGGAGGGTAATGAGCTGACTGGATCCCATTTTAGAAAGATTATTGGAAGCTCCATAGAAGGCGATGGAACGTGCGTTCATAATTTCATGAAGCGGATTGGTGGCCATAATTTTTCCTTTATTCTGCCTTTAAGCTGCCAGCATTATACAAAGATTTGAGTAGCATATTGTCCAGTATATTTTTAGGGGAGATTATCAGCGGTAACGTCCTATGTATACAGCTCCGTGTATTTCAGCATCAGCACGGGGAGAAATGTCTTAAGATCTTCGATTATAATATAATCAGATATTGAAAAAATCGCGGCCCGGGGATCCTTGTTAATGGATACTATCAACTGGGAACCCTTCATCCCGGCTATATGCTGCTGTGCCCCTGAGATGCCACAGGCCATGTACAGTTTTGGCGAAACGGTCTTGCCTGTCACCCCCACCTGGTGCGCGTAGGGGAGCCATTTCTGGTCGCAGATTATCCGTGACGCGCCAACGGCTGAATTAGGAAAAATCCTGGCAACGGCCCGGATCAATTCAAGATTTTCTTCGGCCCCAATACCCCTTCCCGCGGAAACGATGACATCGGATTCTTCAAGCCGAACGGTTTCTTCCGGGGCTTCACTTGTCGAAACAGGAATGCAGGGTGATATGACGCCTGAAATTTTTGTTATCGTTTTGGTTCCCGGCACACGTGAAGAAGCATTGCTTTCAGAAGCGGCGAAGGCTCCGGGCAGCACGGTCATCGCGGATCGATCGGATCCCGGAGAGAGATCTATATTGATTTTACCGTTAAACAGGGATCTCCTAAACACGGGTGTATCCCCGGCGACCTTGAAAGATTCAATGGCTGTGATGCACGACATGTTCTGTTGCAGCGAAAGCGTTGAGGCCATCTGGCAGCCTCGCATGGTATGCTGGAAGCAGACGAATTGCGGCTTAATGTCATCCATGAGGAGTGCGGTTGCTTTTGCAAGAAAATCGGGATTGGGATGGGTTAGGGCCTCGTGTTCCAGACCGATGACATCATGACCGTACAGGGAAGCCGTTTGCGCTGTTTCATTTATGCTCACCCCGGCGATAACGACCAGTATCTTTAATGACAATGCTTCAGCGAATTGTTCAGCGAAAGATATCAGCTCGAACCCGGGGGCCGGGGGTTTGTTGGCGATTGTGTCAATTATGACCAGTATGCTTTTCATCTGAAGGTCCTAGAGAAGTGACTTTTCATGGAGTATTGCGAGAAGCTGTTCAGCCTTCTCCTCCGGCGCACCGGTAATAACAACGCCCTTGGAACCCTTTTCCGGATAGGAAATGGATAGAAACTGTTCCGGCATTTCTGATGCCTGACAGGGATCTGCCTCAATGGTGACCAGTTTCTGCTCCTTGGCTCTTAAAATATTGGAAAGTGAGGGGTACCGGGGGCGGTTTATCCCCGACTGGATTGTCAGGAGACAGGGCAGGGGCAGGAGGATTGTTTCATTGAGGCCGCCCTCCAGTTCGCATTCTACAGTGATGGAGTATCCTTCACGGTTTATCGACTCTTTGACAACCGATACCGCGCAGGGAAGTCCCAGAAACGTTGCGATGAGGGGTCCCACCTGGCATTGCATGTCGTCCTCGGCCATGACACCGGCGAGAATGAGATCGTAACCCATATCCCGTGCGTATTGAGCTATGAGCCCGGCAGTGAGGGCTGGAGGAGTGTACCCCCTGTTTTCATGGACTATATGTATGGCGTTACTGGCTCCCTTCTCCAGGCTTTTCTTGAGGGTAGAACTTATGCGCTCGGGGCCCGCTGATATGGCATCAACAGTGACATCGCCGAACAATTCCTTTATTTGAACGGCTTCTTCAAGGGCAAACTCATCGTACCGGTTCATGCGGCAGGCAGCGCGGTCATCTTCATTTATCCACCGCTTTTCGCTGATGATCTCAACGGGTGATTCAGTGTCGCGGACCTGCTTCACGCATACCAGAATTTTCATTACTTCACCTTTATTTGCCGGCTGGTGAAAGCCATGTCCCGCCGCGGTATGTTTGCTGTATAGCTGAGAGTTTGTCTTTCAAAACGGCATATTCCTCTTTTTTGCCGATGAGCCATTTGAGGTGCTCCTGTTTCCCTTCATCACCGAATTCGGGATGAAAATAATAAAACTTCAGCCTGTCGCCTTCCTGCCGGGCCATGGACTTGCACAGCGCGCATTCGAATTCCCCGTTTCGTATTCTGAAAAGGTCGGAATGACATCGCGGGCAACGGTCTGAAAGGTTGGGAGACGACGGCATATCTTCCGTGAGATAATGGCTCAATCTTCCGATCTTTTCATTAAAATCGTCCTTCAGCGCAATCTCGCCGGGATGTGTCCCGTAGAAAAGTTCCACCCCGGACACATTAAGCCCCAGGGCCGCGGCCTGGGCCAGCAGGGCGGTATCGGCATAGCCGCGGTAGTCCTCCCTCCCCAGGGTAAGGGCAACAGCCGTTTTCTTGACTTTAAATCGATCAGCATAGGGTGCCGTTTGAAGTGCCCGGTCTGCTATCATCTTCATGATCCCCACCGGCCCCAGGACGTAATTAGGGGCAGCGACAAGGATCGCGTCAGCTTCCGCCATACGCTCCAGAAGCCATTCCATGTCATCCCTGAGGTTGCACTTCACACCGGGGAGGAGACAGGCGTAGCATCCCTTGCAGGGCAGGATCGTCAGGAGGGGAAGGCGTATCATCGAAAGATCCCAGCCTTCCATTATTTCCGCTGCGGCCTTTACCGTTATTTCAGCGTTACCAATGCGGCGGTAGGAAGCTATCAATCCGAGTAGTTGTTTCCCTGGCATAGATATCCTCACCTTTACATCATGCTTTATAGTAAGAAAACATGACACTATCATTCTGATGAGTAAAGGATAATGCTGCATGGTTCCGTGTCAATAAAAAAACGAACGCTCGCTCTTTTTTTATTGACAAATTTACCTGCCGCGCTGATCATACGGATAATGAGGAATGTATGAGCACGCTATTCTTTATTCGACATGGCCAGGCCTCTTTTGGAAAGGATGAATATGACGAGCTGTCAGATAACGGGCACCGGCAGGCGAGGATACTGGCCCATTATTTTGAGGTGATGAACAGGCGCTTCGATGCAGTGTATACCGGCACCCTGTCACGCCATATCAAAACCGCCGGTGCCCTGCTGTCCCTCCTGAAAGAGGAGAACGTTCCGGTTCCGCCGGTGCGGCAGCTGGAGGGACTCAATGAATATCCAACTCATGATATATTCCCCGCCCTGGCGCCCTATGCCATCAAAGAAAATCCATCGCTCGCCGCGGATGTGGCAAGTATCATGAAAGACCGGCGGGCCTTCCAGAGGGTCTTCGAGGCAATCATGGCGGTATGGGCTTCCGGGAAGCACGATCTTCCCGGCCTAATGACCTGGCAGGGCTTCAAGGATCGCGTAAATGGAGCCATTGATGAAATCATGAGGGCCGATGGCACCGGCAAGACCGTGGCGGTGTACACGTCCGGCGGCACCATATCCGTGGCTGTTCAGAGGACGCTTCATCTTGGCGAGACCGATGCCATGAAGATTGCGGAGCAGCTGGTCAATACGTCGGTAAGCAGGTTCAAATGCACCAGTGACCGCATTATGCTGGCCTCTTTCAATGAATATCCGCACCTGGAACGTGAAAATGACGGGAAGCTGATCACGTACCGGTAACGGCGGTGCAGGATGGTTAACCTTAAGCGATGATCAAGAACATGGTTTGAATAAATGAAAAGGGAGGGTCCCATGGATTTCAATATTTCCGACACAATGCAGACTATCCTTGAAATGATCAATGAATTTGTTGATAAGGAATTGATTCCCATTGAAGCTGAATTCGTGAACACAGAATTCAGGGACATGGTGCCGCTCCTCGAGGAAAAGCGGGACATGGTCCGGCGCATGGAACTCTGGGGGCCCAATCATCCAAAGGAACTCGGCGGCATGGGGCTTACCATGGTCGAACACGGCCTTGTTTCGGAGGCACTGGGACGGACGCCCCTGGGCCACTATGTGTTCGGCTGCCAGGCTCCGGACGCGGGCAATATCGAGATACTACACCTCCACGCCACAGAGGAGCAGAAGGAGAAATACCTGAAACCACTTGTGGCAGGGAAGATACGAAGCTGTTTTTCCATGACCGAGGTAGACATGCCGGGATCGAATCCGGTCATGCTCGAAACCACTGCCGTCAAGGACGGGAACGATTACGTCATTAATGGCCACAAGTGGTACACGACCGCTGCCGACGGCTCTACGCTCGCTATCTGCATGGCCGTGACCAATCCGGAAGCTCCGTCATACCTGCAGGCAAGCATGATTATCGTGCCGACCGACACGCCGGGTTTCAACCTGGTCAGAAATATCCCGGTCATGGGCCACAGCGGAAGCGACTATGCGAGCCACGGCGAGATACTGTACCAGAACTGCCGCGTGCCGCAGGAGAACCTCCTGGGGAAGGAGGGCCACGGGTTCATTTTGGCCCAGGAGCGACTCGGGCCTGGACGGATACACCACTGCATGCGGTGGCTCGGCATCTGCAGGAGGGCCTTTGACCTGATGTGCAGGAGGGCCAACGAGCGGATCATAGAGCCGGGCGGTAAAACCCTGGCGACAAGGCAGATCATACAGAACTGGATATCAGAATCCGCCGCGGAGATCCAGGCGGCCCGGCTGCTCACCCTGTACGCGGCCTGGCGCATAGACTCTGCGGGGGCCAAGGATGCCCGTGATGATGTTTCCATAATCAAGTGGGTCGTCGCCAATACCATGAACGCCGTCGTTGACCGCGCCCTCCAGGTCCACGGGGGACTGGGCATGACCGATGATACCATACTGGCCTATTTTTACCGCCATGAGAGGGCCGCGCGCATTTACGACGGGGCGGACGAGGTGCACAAAGCCTCCTTCGCGACGCGCCTGCTCAAACGGTATAATGAAGAAATGAAACGTGGGAAAAAACAGGAGACGC
>CAZZHU010000082.1:15023-18378 GCA_964654045.1 uncultured Leptospirales bacterium | reverse complement strand
GGCTGCAGTGCTGCCATGGGAGCAAGTGCTATATCACGCCTAACTGACAAATCAACCGGTCTTTTATACATAATGGCTTTTCATAATGATTACGGGATATTTTTGTCGTTCAATGGGAATGTGCCAGCATTATCAAAAACCAGTTAACCTAAAAGCAGCAATATTTCAGCGTAAAATAGCATATAACACCCCCGCTCTTCCGCCTCCATGTAGGAGGCGACTTCATTTCAAAGGAGTACGCCGATGCCTCGGTGCCGTATTCCTTCACGTGGGGCGCCGTGGCTGCCCAGGAACGGCTGAGGATGTTCCCCTGGTAGCATATGCCGTTCCTGTCCAGGAAATCCCAGAGCCTCAGGCTGTTGGTGTAATGATCGATATAGCAAAAAAATGCCCGCAGTTTTTCCACGCCGCCGGTCAGGCCGGAAATCCCCCTGGAGGCGTTATCCGATGCGATCCGGAGCATCGACTCCAGCACCGCCGTGCACTCCTTCATTCCCGAGAAGAGGAACCGCGTCGCGTACACCATCATATTGAAGGCGACCGGAAGCGGGTTGGGCACGATCCTGGCAAGATCTTCCAGTTCGGCCACGATCTCCTCCTGCTTCTCGATTTCACTGAGCACCGTGCGGAGCCTGTCAATATCCAGCTTTTTCCCGGTGTTCTTTTCGAGAAAAGCGATGAGCGCTTTAAAATCAGAATTATGGTATTCATCGCTCCTGGCATCCGCCAGGACCGGCGGCATATCGAGGGAAAAGAAAGGCACCTTGAGATATGCCGCGGCAAAGGCAAAGGCATTGGCGTTGGTGTCGCACACGCCGGGGGTATCGGTGAGGACCATGTCCACGTCTGCTCCAAGGCCGGCGAGAAAGGCTCCGAGGGTTCCCCGCTGCGATGAACACGAGGTCTCCGTGTATCCCACCTCGTTGCAGTAGTCGAGAAATTCAGCCGTTCCCCGTTTGTACGCGAAGGTCTGCCCGACCGATATGACCTCAAGGCATATGGGGAAAACGTCCATGGCGTAGAGAATGGCCGGGGAAAAGCAGAAGGTCGTGATGGCGTTATGAAAACCCCTATCCCGGGCCGTTATGTAATTCTCCAGGTACTTCGCTATGCATTCAATAAAAAGACGTCCCGGCTCACCCGCGTCCAGCACTGCGGAAACAGTGCCGTTGAAATAGGGGATATATCTCAGCATGGTCCGGTATTCCTTCTCGGAGCCGTTTTTCAGCTTCGCCGCCGCTGCGAAGGTAGTCCACAGCATCGTATCAAACTTGTACTCCTTCAATTCCGGTCTCATGCTGTCTGCCTCCTCTGTCCGATCCGCTCCAGGAACGCGTCCACCCGCATCTTCAACCGCCCGGTTTCCACGAGGGGCCCGTACTCGCGCTCGATCTTGAGGCATGGCACTCCTGCCTCCTCGAGGTCGTGCTCAAAGAGCCCGTTCTCCGATCCATGGAGATCACAGAACCGGATATTCTGCAAAATAACCCCGTCGACCTTCGCTTTCCTGATCTTGTCGGTGAGCATTTTCAGCCTTCCCGCGTACTCGCCGTACATGCGGGGGCACTCGTTTTTGGCAAGGTACCGTTTCGCCAGGGCCTCGACCGGGTCACCTGACTCGTCGACGCGGTCCACATGGAACCGCGAGCCGAAGCACAGATTGTCAGCCACAACAATGGCGTTGTTTCCCTCGATCAGCCGGACAAGGTTCACGTCATCGCTGGCGCTGCCCACAAGCATGAGCCGCGTCCTGCCCTGAATCTTCCCGCTGCCCTTTTGCATATCCCCGACAAGTTCCTCCAGCAACGCGGTATAGGTTTCCCGGGGCATGGTGGTCCCCGCGAGGATCACAGCCAGGGCCTCGGTACCGGTTATGGACGGGTTGTCGGCAATCCTCAATCCGTCAAACCGGTCAAGAAGATCGCGGCTTTTATTAAACAGCTGTATTGAGTCCTTCAGCTTTTCATCGGTAATTGTCACGCCGAAATGCCCCTCTACCGCTGTCTTGAGCCGATGGATTTCGTCGATGAACCATTTCAGGGTATAATCGACGAATTTATGGGGCACGCCGAAATGGAAGAAGAACTTCGGCATGATCCCCGTTATGTCTTCCCCCGCCTTTCGCCAGCACTCATCAAGACGCCGCATCGAATCGCACCCCGGCGTTATTATGGCCCCGTCGAGAAAATCGTATTTTCCCTCGCCCGCCAGCTGCAGCATCGCCTTGGGAAGGCTGCAGATAAAGGGCCCGAAATAGGTGTCGCCAATGGTCGCCTCGGTGGCGCCGAACCCGCGGATACGGTATGGCATGATCCCGGCGGCTGAAAAAAGCTCGTCGGGAACATAGGAGCAGGTGTAGCCCACGACCTTCTTCCCTTCTTTTTTCCATTGCCGGACGAAGTCGTTGTTCAACGAGACGGCGGTCTCCATGAATGCGCTGTTCATTTTTTTCCCTCCATGAGGTTACAGGCATTCCTGAGCCTGCCGCAGGCTTCCTTCATTTCAGTTGACATCTCGCCGTCCGGCGCAATGAGCTCCGCGAGACCGCTGATGACCGGCGGCAGGATCTCCGGTGCGATCGGCTTCATTGACCGGACAACGTCATTGACGAGCCACCGCACCGTATCGGCCGCCGCCTGTTCGTCAATGGCGCTGAAAAACTGCGACAGGAAATTCTTTATCGTCCCCGGTGATAACCGCCGCACCTGGTTGAACAGCTCGCAGATCCCGTTCAGGGCGGATGCCATCTCCTGGGCGTCAAGCTCGCCCATTCCCCGGGAGAATTCCCTTGCTATTTCCTCATCGGAGAATATTCTTCCGAACGCATCAGCCTTACGGCTCCAGGCCCGCACCCAGGAAACGAGTGACCTGAAATGGCCCTGGAAGAAATCCGCGGCGATCGCCGGATCCCCTTTGAGGACGTTTATGATGGAAATCCGCGCCAGGTCCCTGATTTCCCGGAGCATCCCCTGCGACTTGAGCAGGAGGGAAACGTCAACCTCGCCCAGGGTTTCGGCCGCGAGGCGCGACACCGCGGCCGGCACGGCGTGCCCCCCCCTGTCGCCGATAAGGGCGCTCCCGGTGTGTATCTTTCTCACGATTTCACATAGTTCGTTAACGAGCTTGCCGATGTTTTTCCCGTCTATCTCGCGCACCAGGGAAAATATCACGTCGGAGAGAAGGTCCGGGGCAAGTTTATTGATCGGCCCGATCGTTTTCACCGCTGTCCTGACGGATATGTTGGCAATTGCCGGCAGGAGGGACAGCAGGCACACCATCTTTGCCGGATACTGCCACATCTCCTCATTGATCATGCCCGCCAGGGCCGTAATGGTATCGGCCGAACCGTCCACCG
>CAZZHU010000082.1:13458-15013 GCA_964654045.1 uncultured Leptospirales bacterium | reverse complement strand
ACTCCTTGATTTCCCCGAAATCAATTTCAGCCAGGAGGGAACGAACCCCGGGCCGCAGCGCCTCCGCAAGAAACCCGGACTCGTTCCGGTGAAGGTTCGCGCTTCTGGCGAGGTTGGTTATTATCTCACCGATCCCGCCAATATCCGTATTCTCAATGATTGATTTCAGATAATAGCGCCGCTCCTCGGCAGGCATGTCGGAGATTCCCTTCGTAAAGGCGCCCAGTCCGGCGATTACGGCATTGACTAATTCCGGCATCCCGGCCGATGCCCCTCGTACGAATTCCGGGTCTCCGCAGATATTTATTACCGGGCTCCCGTCAAATCCGGCCCCGGGAGCGAATCCCTTTGCGATGAACCTGCCGATGACGCCGGCAAGGGCCCTTTTGATCCTGCTTTTCCCAGCCCACACGGCGAAGACTTCGGGAATCGCGGCGTGGACGATCTCCCTCATCTCCCCGGTTTGCACGAAGGACCTGGCGAAACTCCCGAGAAAACCATGGTCCCTGCCCGGTAAGGCGCCCGCTTTCCCGGGCTGAGCTGTATCTTGACGATTCATCGATTAACCCTCCTCATCCCGGGAACTGACCAGCCATTCATCCGGCCACATCCAGCGCATCTCGACCCGTGGAGCACTGACATTCCTCGGAACAACAACATCAATTCTCAAGTGCATAGGCCGGTTGTTTCGCCCGGGCGGCGCTCTTCTTCCCCGGGAGCAGGTGTTTCGCGAGACGCTTGCCCAGGCACACGAGGGTAAGCACCGGCGGCAGACCGAATGGCTCGGGAATCACCGAGCAGTCGCACACATAGAGATTTTCATAACCTTTCAGCTTGAGATTGGAGTCAAGCATATGCCCTATCCGTATGGTTCCGCCAGGATGCGCCGCCAGCTTCCAGGTCTTATAGATCCCCGTGGCGCCTGCATTGAGGAGTATGTTTTTCGCCATATCGCAGCCCTTCCGGAGCTTTTCCCTGTCGGCGGGCGTAAGACGTTTCCGCACGCCGCCGCGGTCTGAGAGATGCCCTGATAGATCGTCCTTTATTTTAATCATGATGCGCAGGGTCTTCCCCGTTTCAAGGAGCCTCCAGAAGCGGAAGGCCGAGATTGTGAAGGCCTGATCGAGTAGAAAAGGAACCGCCATGTCGGTCATCACGATCCCCTCGTTGCGCATGACGCAGCCGGCTGTCATGGGGATCTCGTCTTTCCTTTTTTTCACGTCCTTGACCTTCCCGCAAACGGTGATAAGGGGGTCAAAGAAGTAATTGTAGCCGGCATTCTTAATACCGGATTTACGAAGTACCACCGGCGAACCGATTCCGCCCGCTGCGACGATCACGGTTCTGGCCGACACCTGCATGGTGCGCCCCTTGTATTTCATTTCAACGCCGGTTGCCTTGCTGCCTTCAAAGAGTATCTTTTTCACCTTTGCCCTGTTCAGGAGCACCGCGCCCCGCCTGACGGCCTCGTCAACGTACATCTTGGCGCTCCATTTCACTTCATGGCGGTCGCCGTAATAACCGAAACCGTATCCCGGCCGCCAGCGGTCCTGGT
>CAZZHU010000082.1:3593-13429 GCA_964654045.1 uncultured Leptospirales bacterium | reverse complement strand
ATTTCATCTTTAAGGGGCGCTATAGGGAGTTCCTTGCGAACCTCCTTTTCAGCCTCGGTCAGGTCAATGCCGTATTTCTTGAAAGCTTCATGGGCCACCGGAAAAGCGGTCCCGTAATAGAACACGGAACTGCCCCCCGTAGTGAGACCGCGTACCATCCCGAGGAGCTCCGGCGTCAGGAGCAGGCTTTTAAAGGGTAACATCATATAAGGCAGTGCCCAGAGGAAGGTCCCTTTTATCTTATTTCCGCCGCTCCCTTCGAGGATCAGGACTTTTTTTCCCTTCGCAGCCAGGACCTTTGCAACACTGGCTCCCCCGGCGCCGGAACCGACAACAATGGCGTCATACTTATCCTTCATAATATTATCCATAGTTCCCCTCCATAACAGATTAGATGTATAGAAAATTACATAAATGTCTCGCATTTGATGCTTACATGAACTCTGATCCCGTGATTACTGTAAGATGTTTTTATGGTATAAGAATACGGCTTTAAAATAATAAAGTCGTCCGGACGGATAATTCCAGAAAAAGATAGTCTTCCGGATTTATAAATCCAGAATTTTTTACACCTGTTCTATTTATTAATTTTTCTATAACGGGCGGGAGACATTCCAATGAATTTCGCAAAGGCCTCATAAAACGCTGATTTGCTGTTAAAGCCCACTGAATAGCATATGGAGGAGATTGACCGCTCTCTCTGGGTCTGCAGGAGATTGACAGCCTCATCAACGCGGTGCCGGTTTATGTAATAATTGAAGCTGATATTCAGGTGCTTGTTCAGAAATTCCGAAAGCTGGTGGGGCGAAATGGAAAGCATATCGGCCAGACGCTTCAGGGTCAGGTCCTCGTCGCAGTATACCTTGTCAACGATCATGAGATCATCAAGGCGGCTTTTCAGCGCGTCCGTGTCCAAACCCCTGATGAGCGAACGCTCGTAGATATTCTTCCTGACAGCGCTTGTAATCAGCTCAATCAGTTCCGGATTGAGATTTCCCACCAGCATGATAAATAAAAACGGCAGTATCATGAGGGTCATGATGAAGCGTCCCATGGTTATGTTACGAGCTATGAAGGCATAGAGCAATAGAATCGCTATCAGGAGCACCATGACGATGAAAACCAGGGTTATCTGGTTGGCTTTTACACTGAACTTCTTCTTTATCAGAGAAATGAAATCTTCTTTCAGCAGGATGTAAACATTATAGATGATAAATATCACCGCGGCCAGTATTATAT
Source organism: uncultured Leptospirales bacterium (assembly GCA_964654045.1). Lineage (GTDB taxonomy): Bacteria > Spirochaetota > UBA4802 > UBA4802 > UBA5550 > RBG-16-49-21. The sequence continues at coordinate 12,190 of CAZZHU010000082.1, read as the reverse complement.
AATAATAATTGCCAGCAATAATAACAGCACGAATTTCATGCAGAAGGCCGTTTGTAACCGATGCTGACAGGTACATGAAAACATCAATACCGAGGGAGATGCAAACCGGGATAAAGTGGAAGGCATGCCCGGGGCTTATAACAAAATCCTTGTAAAAAAGCTTTTTATAAAAAAAGAAGATGGATGGACCGAGTAAAAATGCCACCGCCTGGCCCCGCCAGAGCGATATTTCATGGTTAGGGACCAGGTAAACACCGTAATAATACTGCTGAAAGCCTATGGCCGAAATGCATGAAAAAAAAACGCAGAGCCAGAGGTGCTTGCTGTCCCGGAATATCTGCGCGAACTGGACAATGGCCATGGTCAGGGCCAGGCTCCCGCCAAAAAAAAGCAGATGATTCAAAACGCAGTCCAGCATCAGGCAAGTCCCCCGGCTTGATTGAATAATGCCAAGCGTGTTTATATCTGATATCAATGATATATTGGCATGAGGTTAATCAGGATATGAATTCCACAATAAATACACACGATTATATCCCCTGTCAATAGCAAATTAAGTCTGATAAACTGGTTTGGGAAAATTTCCGTATCAGTATTGAATCTAGCCCGGTTGCGGGATACCAGGAAATTGGACATACACTAACAAACTGATTTATCATTGAATAAATATTATTGACTTTATCCTGATTATTGTTATGTTGACATTGTAAATACAGGAAATGTCATTAATGTATAACCAGTCGTTTAAATATGTCCTGATACTCCTTTTTCTTCTGCCGGCATGCCTCTCCTGTTCCCTGAACAGGACGGCCATGAAGATGGTGGCCAACGCCCTGTCTTCATCGACTTCAGGCACGACCTTCACCGGAGAGGATGATCCTGAACTTGTGGGTGATGCGCTTCCCTTTGCCCTGAAACTGTATGAAAGCCTTCTCGAAGACGTACGGGACAACCCGCAGCTCTACCTGGCAACGGGAAGCGGCTTCATCATGTACGCCAACGCGTACGTGCAAACACCGGCCGACATGCTCCCTGACACGGAAGTTGACAGAAAAAGCCTGATGACGGCCCGGGCGCGGAAACTCTACCTCCGCGGGCGTGATTACGTTATCCAGGGGATTGAGGTCAGGTATCCCGGCTTCACGTCTTCCCTTGACAATGACACATACAGGAGCCGTCTCGGCGCGATGAAGGCGGAAGACGTCCCGTTCCTTTACTGGATCGGCGCCGGATGGATGGCCGCGTACGCGTCAGACCCCTTTGACGTGAGCATCGGCGTGGGCGTTAAAAAAGCGGCTGCCATGATGGAAGCCGGCCTGCGACTGGACGAATCGTACGGCGGGGGCTCTATCCACGATTTCTTCATTCTTTACTACGGCTCGCTTCCGCAGTCCATGGGCGGCAGCGAGGAAAAAGCCCGGTATCATTTCAAGCGGGCCGTGGAGCTCTCACAAGGCCTCACCGCGTCGCCCTACGTGGCCCTCGCATCAACGGTTTCGGTCAGCAACCAGAACCAAAAAGAATTCACTGACCTGCTTAACAGGGCCCTTGCCATTGACGTATCGAAAAAAACCGGGAACCGCCTTGCCAACATCATCGCGCAGCGCAAGGCGCAATGGCTCCTGGACCACCGGGAGGACCGGTTCCTGTCAGACACGAAAGAAGGAGAAAAATAAATGAAGCATTTTGTGAAAGCCATTCTGTCCCTCGTCGTGGCCGCCACTTGTACGATGCCCCTCTTTTCCCTCACCATAAAGGTGGGGAGCATTGCGCCGGGGGGGTCTCCCTGGGACAAGGCCCTCAAGAAGATTGCCGCGGAATGGAAGACCATTTCCGGCGGAACAATCGACATGAAGATATACCCGGGCGGCATCGTCGGCAACGAGCCTGACATGATCCGCAAGATCCGGATCGGCCAGCTCCAGGCCGCCATCTTCACCGGCGTTGGGATGAGCTACATCGCGCCGGAGGTTTTCTCCCTGAGCCTTGCCTTCCTGGTAAGGAACGATGACGAACTCGATTTTCTCATGAAAAAAACCAGACCGCAATTCAACAGGCTGATAGAGAAAAAGGGCTTCGTGCCCCTGGTCTGGTCCAAGGCCGGCTGGATCAATTTCTTTTCCACGAAGCCGGTCATATACCCGCGCGACCTCAAACCGCTCAAACTGTCTGTCGCGGAAGGGGACGCCGAGATGCTCCAGTCATGGCGTGTCATGGGCTACAACGCCATCCCCCTGTCTACCAACGACCTGATGACATCGCTCCAGAACGGGATGATCGAGGCCTTTTACTCGCCTCCTCTGGTAACGGCTTCATTCCAGTGGTTCGGCATCGCAAAGCACATGTGCAACATCAGGATCGCACCGATGATTGGCGGTTTTGTGGTCTCCCGGAAGACATGGGACCAGGTCCCTGCCGATATAAAACCAAAGCTTGTCAGGGCAGCTCAGAAGATTGTTGACAACCTTTATATCGAAACGACTGCTCTTGAAAAAAAAGCCATTGATACCATGCTCAAGCACGGTTTGAAGATCCATCAGGTGCCCCCTGACGCGGAAAAACTCTGGCAGAAGGAAGGGTACAAGGGATACGACGCGTACGTGGGGAAGACCTTTTCCAAAGACCTCCTGAAACAACTGCAGGACTATTTGAAAGAGTACCGCAACAGATAATGATACTGAAAAAAGCAACGTCTCTGCTTAACCGGGTCGAGAACTATATCGCCTATGCCTCGCTCATTCTGCTTGCCGTATTGCCGGTCCTCGAGGTTATCGCGAGGAAACTATTAAAGACGGGCATCCCGAATTCCAGCGACTACATCCAGCACCTTGTGCTCTGGCTGACCTTCATCGGCGGCATGATCACGTCGCGGGAGCGCAAGCACCTGTCCCTCGCGGCCGGAGTCGCGGCCATCAGGGAACCGGTCAGGAAATGGATATTCGCGGTAACCGGCGCCATCTCGACCGCCATCTGCATTGCCTTTGCCTGGTCTTCCCTCTCCATGGTGATAATAGGTTTCGATCCGGCAAAACATATCGGGCTGTTCCCCATCAGGCTCATCACGGCCGTCATGCCGATAGGCTACGCGGTCATGTGCGTCCGGTTCGTGACAACGGCCCCGACGCACCGGGCAGGTAAAATCATAATTTCCCTGGGCATCCTCATCGGCACCTTTTTCTCCTTTCCCCAGATAGGAAACATCATCACCTCGTATTTTCCCGATGCCATCTCAACAACGGACATCATAGCACGGATGTCCCATTCCATTGTAGCAACCCTGTCGCTCGCGATAATAGTACTATTGATCGTATCGGCCCTTTTTGATACTCCGATCTTCATCATACTGGGGGGCCTTGCCTACCTGCTGTTCCTTCGTTCCGGCGGACAGCTCGAGGTTATCCCGAACGAGGCCTATACGATGCTCATCAGCAGCGCCCTGCCGGCAATTCCCCTCTTTGCCTTCGCCGGGCTCATCCTCTCGGAAAGCAAGGCCGGGGTGCGCCTTATCGAGCTCTTCAGGGCGCTGATAGGCTGGCTTCCGGGCGGCATGGCCATCGTGGTAATCCTGGTCTGCGCCTTTTTTACCACTTTCACCGGCGCTTCCGGGGTAACCATCCTGGCACTGGGCGGGCTTCTCTACGTCATTTTGACGCAAAGCGGCGGCTACAAGGAAAACTTCACCACGGGCATCCTCACCGCGTCAGGTAGCATCGGGCTCCTGTTCCCCCCGAGCCTGCCGGTCATCCTCTACGGTGTGGTAGCGCAAATAAGCATCAAGCAGATGTATGCCGGCGGCATCATTCCGGGAATTTTCATGATACTCGCCCTTTCGGGCATGGGGATATTCGCGGCGGTCCGCGGCAGGATCCCCCGGGTCCCCTTCCACGGGAAAGGGGCCCTCATCGCTGTCAGGAAATCCATATGGGAACTCCTTCTGCCGGTTATAATACTGTTCGGTTTCTTTTCCGGCCTGACCACGCTGGTGGAAATCGGCGCCATCACTGTGATCTATTCGCTCTTCATTTCAATGGTAGCCCACCGTGACCTCCGTGTCCGCGACCTGCCCGGCGTGATGCTCAAGTGCCTGCCGATAATCGGCGGCATCCTGGTCATTCTCGCGCTGGCAAAGGGACTGTCATATTATATCGTCGACGCCGAAATACCGCAAACCCTGGCGCTGTGGATACAGACGCATATCCATTCAAAGATCGTGTTCCTGATACTGCTTAATATCGCCCTGCTCATAACCGGCTGCTTTCTTGACATATATTCAGCGATACTGGTCGTGGTCCCCCTCATCATACCCCTGGGAGCGATTTTCAATATCCATCCGGTCCACCTGGGAATCATCTTCCTGGCAAACCTGGAGCTCGGGTACCTGACCCCGCCGGTGGGCCTCAACCTCTACCTGTCATCATATCTCTTTGAAAAGCCCCTGGTGAGAATTTACCGGTTCGTGGTCCCCTTCCTGCTGCTGCTCCTGTTCACGGTGATTATCATCACCTATGTGCCCTGGATGTCTACGGCACTGATAGATCTGGTGGGAGAATAAAGCTCTTTATTCCTGCTTCATCGATAATCAACGGAATGCACCCAAGAAAGGGTCGGGAAAATAGCCGAAGGGTCGAGGACTGTCTGAGTCTTCCATTTCTTTGTCCGAGTTCCGCAGGCCCGGAGGCTTTTCCCGACGCGAACTATCGGTTTGACGTTTATATATTCAGACTAAATATGCATGAAGATATATTTGCTCTCATGGAAACAGAGCAATCAACAGGCATATTTCTCCTATCTAAAGAAGTTATTTAACCCATCCTTTTAATCATCCAGCAGGAGTGAATCCGCGGATTACGCTCGAAATCCTTCGGAATGGTCTTTGCGGTAATATCCTCAACAACAAGTCCCTTCAACGCGCCATCATCCATCTTGAACCTGGTTCGATTGGTGCTGAAGATAAGCGTACCCCCGGTTGCCAGGAGCCTCGCAGTGTCATTGATAAGGCCCGCGTGGTCCCGCTGCACGTCAAAGGTGCCGCGCATCCTTTTTGAATTCGAAAAGGTTGGCGGATCAAGAAAGATTAAATCGTACCGTTCGGCACAACTGGCGATCCATTCCCGGCAATCGGCCTGCTCAAGGCGATGCTGCTTCCCCTTTACTCCGTTCAATTCAAGATTCCTCCGGGCCCACTCAAGATATGTTGCGGAAAGGTCCACCGATACCGTGGACCCGGCCCCTCCCAGTGCGGCATATACCGTGGTTGCGCCGGTGTAGCAGAAAAGATTTAAAAAACGGTTCCCCCGGGCCATGGAGCCAATCATCGCCCGCGTGAGCCGATGATCGAGAAAGAGGCCCGTGTCGAGATAATCCGTAAGATTTACGAAGAGCTTGCAGGGTCCCTCCCGCACTTCCATAAACCTGCCCTGCATGTCCAATTTTTCGTACTGGCTCTTTCCCTTCTGTCGGCGCCTTACTTTCAATATAACATGATCGCTGTCCACGCCAAGGGCCTGGGGAAGAACCGTGATGACGTCATTGAGCCTGGCCCCGGCCTTTGCGGCATCCACCGATGAGGGCGCCGCGTATTCCTGCACGTGGACCCGGTCGCCGTAACGATCGACTGCCACGGCGTACTCAGGCAGGTCTGCGTCGTAGAGGCGGTAGCAGGTGATTCCCTCCCGGGCGGCCCACTTCCCGATGGTCCGCATATTCTTGCTGATCCGGTTCATGAAGGCCACGGCACCCCGCTCCAGGGCCCGTTCAAGTTTAATCTGTACTTTACGCGAATCAAGAGCGGCGCGATCGACAAAACGGTCCGGCATAATATTAAATTGCAGCAGCTGGCACTGGATCGGGCCGTTAAAGAAGACGTTCGTCTTGTGGGCGCGCAGTCCCATGCGCTTCCCGAGCTCCGGTTGCCCGGTAATGACCGCCGCCTGCCATCCGCGGAACCTGTTTTTGAGCGTGTCCCCCAGTTCCTCGTAGAGAGGGGCCAGTTCGCCCGGGTCTCCCATGCGCTTTCCGTAGGGAGGATTTGTCAGGACGAGACCGGCTGCCTGGTCTGGCAAAGGTTCGGCCGCATGCAACGGTCTTTTTTCAAAATAGACAATGGATTCGACATGGGCGCGCTTCGCGTTAAACCTCGCCATTTTCAGGGACTCTCTGTCACTGTCGAAACCTATACACCGGGGCGCATTGGGCAGCGCGCTCTCCATCCGTCCCGCCGCTTCGCCGATCAGCTCTTTCCACACCGCGTCATCGTATCCCAGCCAGCTTCGGAATCCCCAACGCTGCCGCCGAAGGCCCGGCGCCGCGTCTGCGGCTATCAGGGCCGCCTCTATCACCAGGGTGCCGGACCCGCACATCGGGTCAAGGAATGAGCCTCCCGCACCGGCTATGGACGGCCACCCGGCCTTGATGAGCAGGGCCGCCGCGAGGTTTTCCCTAATGGGCGCGGCCCCTGACTCAAGGCGGTAGCCCCGCGCGTGGAGGCCGCTTCCGGACAGGTCAACGCGCACCTCTAGCCTGTTCCGCGCCAGGTGGCAGTTAACAAGAAAATCCGGTTCTTTCGCATCGATGGAAGGACGCTTTCCCCTGCTTTCGCGCAACCGGTCAACAACCGCGTCTTTGACCAGCTGCGCCCCGTACATGGTATTGTCGATGCCCGCGCCTGTCCCGCTAAAATCAACCGCGATAGTGGCGCCCGGCGCGATCTGGTCCTCCCACGGAACCGACCGCGCGGCGTCGTAGATATCGCCGCTCTTCTCCACCATGTTCACGGCAAGGACCAGGTAAATCCTGCTGGCGGTGCGGGACCAGAGGGACGCGCGCAGGGCGTCTTTCATAGAACCTGCGAAGTGCACGCCCCCGGCGGTTATTTTACACGAAGCGGCACCTATGCCGCCCAGTTCCTCCGCGAGGATCGGCTCCACCCCCTTCGGGGCCGAGGCGAAAAGATTATGATGATGCAATTGTTTCACTCGATGAGATTGTTGGATATCACGTAATGGGTCAGCTCGGCGTTGTTCTTCATATTCATCTTTTCCATGATGCGCTGCCGGTAGGTGCTGATGGTCTTCACGCTGAGGAACAGCTCCTTCGCAATTTCCGTTATGGTCTTGCCCGACGAGATCATGCACATTACCTGGAACTCACGGTCGGTGAGATATTCATGGGGCGGTTTGCTGCGGGAATCAGCGATGCTGTCGGCGAGCTTCTCCGCCAGTGACGCGCTTATATACTTGCCGCCGCTGCACACGCGCCGGATCGCCTCGATCAGCTTGTCCGGCGCCGTCTCCTTGGTGATGTAACCCGATGCGCCGGCCTTGATGGTCCGGACAGCGTACTGCTCCTCCGGGTGCATGGAAAGGACCAGGACCGGGAGCGAGGGATGCTCCATCTTGAGCTGCTTGAGTATTTCAAGGCCGCTCCGGCCCGGCATCTTCATGTCGAGGAGTACGACATCGAACTTCTTCTTCCGGAGCTTTTCCAGGAGTTCCTGGCCGTCGCCGGCCTCGCCTTCCACCAGGAGCTCCGGGTCATCGGCAATGATCTGCTTAAGGCCTGCACGCACGATCTCATGGTCATCGGCAATGATTATACGCTTCATGATTCCCCTCCGAGCGGTATATGGGCGGTCACGACGGTACCCTTGCCGGCCGCGCCGTCTATGGCAATGGTGCCGCCGCAGGACAGGGCCCGCTCCCTGATGCCTATCAGCCCGAGGGAACGGGTATTATTGATCTCCTCGCTGGTGATGCCCCTGCCGTTGTCCCTGATGGTCAGCGTGAGGGTATCGGCGTCAATGAGCAGGTCCACGTCCACGGCCGTAGCATTAGCATGGCGGATTATATTTGTCAACGATTCCTGGACTATGCGGTAAATATTAATCGATTTGTTCTCATCGAGCTCCGGCTCTTCGGTTCCGCAGGAGACTCGGCATGCGATGCCGGTCCTCTTTTCAAATTCACCGGCATACCATTCGATGGCGGCAAACAGGCCGATATCGTCCAGCAGCCCCGGCCGCAACTCCGCGGAGATTCTCCTGACGGTATTGATGGTCGCGTCGATCATGCCTGACATGGCCTCGGCCCGGGCAAGCAGTTCCGCCTGCCCGTCCAGCCTGTTCTTGATCCACGACAGGTCCATCTTCATCGCGGTGAGGGACTGCCCCAGGGCGTCATGGATTTCCCTCGCGATCGCGGTCCGCTCCTCCTCCCGCAGCGTCTGCAGGTGTGTGGAAAGACCGCGGAGCTCCTCGCGTGAGCCCGCAAGGTCCTCGAAGGTGATCTTCCGCTCGATGACGATCCCGAGCCGTTCGGCGACCGCGTTGACAAGGTCCCGGTCCTCTTTCGTGAAGATATCATCTTCGCCGGCCGCCGCCCTGACGGTATGGAAAAAAAGCTCCATGGTGCCCGCCTCCTTACCGAAGGCGCGTATGGGCGACGCCAGGGAAGTGCTCCATTGCACGAATTTCTGAGAGGTGAATTCACGGCCCCCGTACCGTATCCGCGTGGATACCAGCCCCGGGTTCTGGAAGGCCGACGGGACGATCTCGGCGGTCTGCAGGAAAATATCGTCGAGGGGCGTGTTGATGTTCCCCG
>CAZZHU010000082.1:0-3556 GCA_964654045.1 uncultured Leptospirales bacterium | reverse complement strand
TGACCCTCTTGATCTTCTCGAAGAACAGGACATCCCTCACCCGCTCGAGACGCTTCTGCACGGTAACGTCCCGGATTATGCCAAGGCAGTAAAATTCAGCGCCGAATCCCGTCACGATCCTTGTCAGCGTCAGCAGGCATTCGGAATCAGAGCCGCTGCTTTTCCGCATCCGTATCGACCGGTTTTCAATGAAATCCTTCTCGTTGATCTCCGCCAGGATCGATTCCCCCTCTCCCCGGTCGGCGAAGAGCTCCATGATGTTCATGCCCCCCAGCAGTTCGGTGTCGTACCCGGAGAGGTCTCCCATGGCCGAATTAACGTTGGCAACAGCACCGTCGCGGCCGCAGATGAAGATGGCATCGCGCGACTGCTCGAAGAGCGCGCGGTACTTCGTTTCGCTCTCCCTGAGGCGGCGGTCGATCCATTTTCTGTGGAGCGATGTTTCGATGGTAGTGTAAAGCTCGCGGTCGTTGAACGGCTTGACGATGTACCCGTAGGGTTCCGTGACCTTGGCCCGCGCCAGTGACGATTCGTCGGACATCGCCGTGAGGAAGATAACCGGTGCGTCGCTGATCTTGCGGAGCTCCCAGGCGGTATCAATGCCGTCCATCCGACCCTGTATCTTAATGTCCATTATGATGAGGTCCGGACGCAGTATCGCCACTTTATCGATGCACTCCTGGCCCGAATAGGCATCACCCACTACCTCGTATCCAAGACGGGTAAGGATGCGGTTAAGGTCCATCGATTCAATCGGCTCATCTTCAACAATGAAAACTCTTGTTTTCTCCATGGAAGGTTTGTATCAATAATTGTTATTCCGGTCAATGAAAAAACCGGCGTACCGCGGCCGGGGCGGATTTGCCGCGGCGGATTTCAACGGTATTTCAGGAAGGCGAATAATTTCCTGGTTTTGAGGTAATCCGTCTCATACATCCTGTCAAAGGCCTCGCGCTCGAAAATGATGTTCCGGTACGCTTCATGCCAGGACAAGCCCCGCAGCCGTCCCGCTATGTATGATGCCACGTACCAGACAGCGAACACAACCAGGAGGAGTTCGGCCTGCTGCCTGATATGGATCCGCTCATGGTTAATCGTGATCACGGCCTCTGTCGTTCCGCGGATCTCTTTTCTCAGGATGATGAATGGAAACAGGGTCAGCCCGGTGATATCGGGGAACCATGGCACCAGGAGGCGGATCAGGCGCGTGCTGAAGATTACAATCATGCCTATTCGGATTTTGCCCTCGGGAAGGACTCGCCGGTAACGGGACAGCCAGCTATGATCATGAGCCGCAACCTGTCCAGGGACCCGCATTCTTTTTTGCGGCACTTCCCGTCGCTGTCTACAAGCGGATATATCTTTTTAAAGCTATCGAGGGACTGATACAATTCTATGCGCCTCTTGCGGTACTCGTTCATTTCCCTCTTTTTCCTGGACCTTGCCTGGGTGCTTAAATTATGCCACTTGGATGTCGAAGGCTTAAGCTCGTCGTTTTCCTTCAGGCATTTCTCCGACATGGTGTCGATCTTTGAATTGCTCCACCTGCCCGTCAGGGTTGCGCATGAGGCCATGAAGGCCAGGGTTAAAAAAGCGGCAACAAATACTCTTTTCATTATCGGATCCTCTCATTGTCCTCGGTCATATAGTCTTCCCCCATCCCTTTTCTTGCATCGGAAACGCGGCTTCGAAAACACGCGTATGAAGAGATGGATTCGAATCAGCATGCTAAATCATGCTGCATATCCGGATAAATAGACTACCGACAAGAACTTTCAGTCAATCTTTTTTTGCATCCATCCGTCATCACAAGACATGTCCAGCCTCTCTGGTCAGTCACTTTATCCGCCGGCCGTCGTTCTGCCCGTTTTCCTTTTCAGCTGCAAACTAAATTCAGAAAAAAACCGCGGATGCGGCACACGACACCGGATGGCTCCGGAGGGGCTTATTGTTAATGCGAGATTCACATTCAGCGAATGTTAAAAATTTTTTCAAAATAATCGCAAAAAAATTTGACGTTTTAAATTTTCTTTTATAAATTTATAAGGTTTAACTAAATATGGGGAATATAAAAGAGCTGGCCCCATGTGGGTCATGAGGCCAGCACCGGGATTACTCCCGGGAATTGACATTAACATTATGTAACATCAAAATGAATGTAACAAAAACTTCAAAAAATGTCAATTCAACCCCCAATAATTTCAAGGATATATGGAGGTTTTGATATGAAAAGAGGGAAAGTCGCAAACAGGGCAAACAAGATTGAACAGGAGATAGTCAGAAAAGAACGCCTGGCACGGGACGCGAAGAACAAGGGAATGCATGCCGTATACAGCAACTACGTCATGGACATCTCGGTCCTCAAGTCGGAACTGCAGAAATTATCAACGGGTCCGCTCAGCGCCAGCTAGAGTATATCAATCGTCAACCATGAGGGTGAGGGCCGGGCAATTGTCCGGCCTTTTTTATTTCCCGGATGATCCTTCAATGATGCCGGTGCAGTGTATCGGCCACCCGTGACAATCCATCCTCACATCATCTTTGTTATCGCATCCCATATCGCGGGAAGGGCTTCGCCCGTCTTCATCGGAAGATAGACATCGGTAATATCGCAGAACGGATTTTCATTCGGATTTATCACAATGATATCAGCAAACTGCTTCTTCGTTTCAAAGGGGATCTCGGCCGCGGGATACACGACTCCCGATGTCCCCAGCACAAGCAGGACATCACAGCTGCGGGCCGCGGCAAAGGCATGCGGCAGTTCCTGGACCGCCTCGCCGAACATCACCACATCAGGCCGCATGATGGATCCGCAGCTGTCACAGCGGGGCGCCAGCGGTAAAAGGGCCGGAAGCGTGAAATCCCTGATCGCGCCCAGCTTTGCCTTCAATCCTGAAACGAAGGACTTCCGGCCGACCTTTACTTTTTTGCCGCATGAGAGACATGCCATGCGGAACAGGTTGCCGTGAACTTCGATGACCGAGGAACTGCCGGCCTCCTGCTGGAGGTTATCAATATTCTGTGTTATGACCTTTTTAAGGATCCCGATTTTCTCGAGGTCCGCCAGGACCCTGTGGCCGGGATTGCATTCCGCCCTTTCAAATACATCGAGCAATTCAAGGAAAACAGGAAGGACTTTGCCCGGGTTCTTATTTAATACGGACAGCATGCCCTCCGGCGTACCCATCTCCATGGGGTTTAACCGGTCCCATATTCCGCCGGGATCGCGGAAGGTGGAAATGCCGCTCTCAGCCGACACGCCGGATCCGCAAAAAGCCACGGCATTTCTTGTTGCCAGCAGCAGTTCTGCCGCCCTGGCAATCTCATTTCGGTACTGATCCATGGGGGATTCTGCCGGTTTTTTATTGAAGACTCTAAGCCATCACACTGCTTTATACTATGATTCCAGCAATGGTCTCTCTCTGTCAAATAATTATTTGTCCATGGGCGTTCTTCCGGTCTTGAATTACTCGGTATTTTTTAACATAATCCCGCACAGCCCCAGTTCAAGATTGAGGTGCAACGGGTAAGTCATAGAAGACCTCATAAGGAG
>CAZZHU010000081.1:13309-18861 GCA_964654045.1 uncultured Leptospirales bacterium | reverse complement strand
CAAAGAGCGGTCCCGGGTGCTGTTATCACACAAACAAGCCAGGCCGGAAACCATCACGCCTTGCTGATGAGCTTCAGCAGTTCACCCGATTTTTCGTTAAGGACTTTCGTCGAATTGATAATCCTCTCGTTGGATTCAGCTATTTCCTGGGCCATCTGCGAGAGGCGCTCCACGGTCTTCATCGTCTGTCCCATCGACATGTTCTGTTCCTTGTATGCCGTAACAATATTGTGAGAAAGTGAATCGGCCGTGTCGACCTGCTTCATCACCCTGTCCAGCGCCGCGACCTGTTTCTGCATCAGCGACCCTACCGAATCGATGCCCGTCTTGATTGCGCCGACCATGGAGAACACCATGCTGGTGGATCCCGTTGTTTCGCGCACTATGATTGTCCCGTCCGCGATGTCCTTTATAATGCTCATGATCTGCCTGGATATCTCCTTTGAATTGTCCGCTGTCGCCTGGGCGAGCTTGCCGATTTCCTGGGCCACGATGGCAAATCCGCGCCCATGCTCGCCGGCCCGCGCGGCCTCGATGGCCGCGTTCAGGGAAAGGAGGTTGATCCGGTCTGATATGTCGTCGATAATCTCGATGAACTGGTTTATGTTCTTTCCCTGGTCGTTGATGACCATCATCTTGTCGAACATGTTCTTCAGATTTTTCTCCGTCCCGCCGGCCGATTGCGAAATGGTGTCGATGTTTTCAAGGAGCTTTTTTTCTTCATGCAGGGTGGCCTGGTGCTCATCGTTCAGCTCGAGCACCATGTTCTTGGTCGCTTCCCCTTCCGATTTCTGCGCAATCGTCGTTTTGTAAATGTTCTCGTTTGTCGCGGCGAGTTCCTCAAACGTCGCCGACATTTCCTCGCTGCAGGCCGCCTGTTCCCTGGACAGCATCGCAAAGTTATTTCCTATCCCGAGCAGTTCGGCGCTGAGGTCGGAAAAGGTGCCGGAGAGATCATGCGTTGATTTGATCACCTCCTCCAGGAAAGCCGCCCTCTCTTTCGTCTCCTTTTCGCTTTTTTCAAGGTCCCTGTTGAGGGACATCATCGATCTTCTCATCATGTTTATCTTATCCGTGAGCCCGAAGCCGAAGAGCACCACCAGGAGCGCGGACCCGATCAGGGGGGCGTGGGTCGTCACCATGTTCGTCGGCAGAAGGCCGATTGTCTTGAAGATATATATAACGCTGGCAATTGTAAGAGTCGACAGGGCAATCGATCCGTAAATTGCTTCACGCGACCGGAGAAAAGCCGCGACCAATATACAGATGAACGGAACGGTGGTTCCCACAAATGTTAACAGGCTGGCGCCCTTGATGGCGATTGGATAGCTGACCACCAACGACAGGACCATCCACACCGCGGTGGGAATAATAATAACGAGAATGAGAATCATGTTTAATTTTTTGAATTTATTGCGGGCGTCCATGTAGGAACGGGTGAAAAGTCCCATAGTGCAGACGGAACAGCACATGAGGACCGGAATTGACCTGCTTCCCCACCAGATTAGGTCAGGCCACAGGTACTGGTATGAATGGCCGCTCAGGCTCCCCTGGAGTACGGCGTAGGATACGATAAACATTACATAAAAAAGATAGCTGCGGTCACGGATTGATATCAGGACAAACAGGTTGTAAATCGCCATGACCAGCATGAGACCGAAATACATCCACCAGATCGGATAATCGATACTGAGCCGCGAGATATAACCGCGGTGCGATAGTATCGTGGGAGTAAAATTGAGGGAACTGGTCGTGGTGACCTTTATATAATACGTATAGGGACCCGGGCCGTCATTGAGAGTAAAAAGGAAATTTCTGTCGGTGTGCTCCCGCTGTTGGAAAGGATACATGCGGCCGGTTTTAATGACCCGGTATTCTCCCTTTTTCTGCGGTAGAAAGAATTCAACATAATCCAGCATGGCGTAATTGATTTCAAAATACAGGTTTTCCCTGTGCTTCAGTTCATTCCGGACCGTGAAACGAAACCAGTGGGTGTGCTTGACAAACCCGAAATTCACCGATATGCCCGGCACCGCTTTCCAGCCCTGGTCCTTTCTGGCAACGTCATCAATGGACAGAGCATCAGTCGTGTCTTCAAAAAATTCAACATGCGATGTGATATTAGCGCTCGTTATGGTATCCGGAACTGTAAACTGGGCCGCATGCAGAGCGCTTTTTCCGGGAATAATGAAAATTATCGCCGTTATTGAAAGTAGAGCATTAATACGGTTCATAGCACCCTGTTCCGACTGACTTGAAATTTGTTGAATAACAGCAGATGGATAAATTTATGACTTTTTCATAATAAAAGTCAATACAATTATACCCGCTGCATTATTTTACGCAAGACACGCCGGAGATGCCACGACCATTCATAACCGGTGCAGGCCGCAATGGTTGATAAAAAAAGATCAGTAAACTCGCTACACAAGAAATCCTTCGCGTCCGTTTTTCCTGAATCCCTCCTTGATCTCCAGGAATTTTTCCTCCGTGAGCCTGTAATAGGTGCTTCCGCCGCGCTCCCGGAAATAGATCTGCATTTCAGGGTTTTTCTCGATGTTGAAATAATCCTTTTTATACGGCCGCACCATGATCTTCTGCGTGTCGGTTACGGGGAAACAGTCGATAACGCGAATGTAATCGGGCATCCACTTGGGATCCATCCCCCCTTCTTTCTGCTGCTTCAAAAGCCAGGTGTGCGCCTCCTCGGGATTGAAGGCGCAGTTCTTCTTGAGCTGCACCGTTACCATGACATGCTCATCCGCCACATGGCAGGGCGCGCCGTACGCCACGGCGATATCCACGCCGGGTATTTCCTGTGCAAAATGGAGCACGTTCTCCGCCGAAAAGTTCTCACCGTCCTTGCGGATCCAGTCGTCGGTGCGTCCGTTGAAGTAAAGGTAGCGCCTGCCGTTCATGATTCGCACATGGCCCAGGTCGCCGGAATGATACATGCCGTTGCGGAACTTCTGGCTGGTGGCCCCCTTGTTGTCGAAATAGCCGTCGAACCTCAGGTTGTCGGTTCCCACTTTCCTGCATATTTCGCCGACCGCTTCATCGTAATTCTTCAGCTTTCCGTTCGCGTCCGACTCGCCGGGAGGGCACTGCTTCCCCTCCTCGTCGAGGATCAGCACGTCTTTCGGCGCCATCCCCACGCATTCTATCGGGTCTCCCGGCCTGTTTGCCGTGGTTATGACCGCCTCGGTGGAACCGTAGATTTCGTAAATATGCTCCATGCCGAGGTAGCGCATCAGGTTCCTGCGGTCGATCACCGAGGCCCCGTTTCCGTAGGCCACGCGGAACCTGTTCTTCGGATGATTGGCAAGGGCCTTCTCGATCGCGTCGCCGCTCCCGTACTTCTTCTCCAGCGCGTCAATGATATAATGGAGGGGCTGCCCGACATAGTTGAGGAAGGTTACGCCGTGCTCCAGCATGTCCTTTTCGAATGCGCTGGCGCTGAACTTTCTCTTGAGCACGAAGCTTCCGCCCGCGATTAACTGGGGCAGGATGCCTATGTACCAGGCGTTGGAGTGGAAGAGCGGCATCGAGATGTATCCGCGGTCCTTCCTCGTCAGCTTGACTGCGCTCTGGACAACGAATCCCGCCCCCAGGAGCTTGACATGGGTGCAGGGTACCCCCTTTGGCAGTCCCGTTGTGCCCGAAGTGTAAATGACAATGACAGGGCTGAAATTATCCACATGCACGCGGTAGCGACCCGGAACTTTCTCTGGCGATTCCCCTATCGCTTTCTCGAGGCTCTTATATCCGGATTTTCTGACCTCCTCATCAGTCCCCGCGCAGAGGATATCATTCCTGCCGATGACGGATATTTCCGGTAATACTTTCCTGATTTCCTCCGCGGAATTACCATTTACAATGAGGAATGATATCTTCGCCTGGTCTATGACCTTTGCCAGTGTTTCGCCCCGGAAACCGGTGTTGATGGCGAAGAGCACCGAGTTGCTGAGGCCGGCGGCCAGAGAGGCAAACACGTATTCCGCGGTGTTCTCCATGTAAACGCCGAGTGCCAGCCGGTCATTTTTACCAAGTTTCCCTTTATCGACCCTCTTTTTCCTGATACTCAAAAAAAAGTTAGCGTATCGGCCGGCCTGTCTGTAGGTTTCCCCATAGGTATATTCTCTGCCCTCAAATATGAAAAGGACACGGTTTCTGCGCGGAAACATCCACCACATTGTCACCTTTATCATGGAGCTGAAATTGACAAACCATAAAAATCGCCGGAGAAATGCTTTAATATTCATATAAACCTCTATCTATTCATTAATTCCTGATGCTGTACGCGGATAACAATATTGATTTAAACCACGTGGCATGTCATGAAACAATTGATGTAATTTCTTTCTTCATCCATATATTACTATTAAAATATCACCGGGATAAATCTTCTCAAAATCAATCTGAATTGGATTTGACAGGGGTTATTTGTGAGGGGGAAGCAGCCATTCTGCCAGCCATGCGCTTGAATCCATGGCTGGCAGAATGTCATTAAAACATATTACACTGAAGGTGGCTGTGTCACGGTCCGGGAAGCCTGGACATCTGCGGCCGGGAAATTCTTTTTCAGCAGTGTGTAGGCAGAGGCATAAATTATCATAGTCAGAGGCATTGCCACGAGGAGACCCATGAATAAAAGCAGGATGCCCCCGATTATCATAAGCCCGTTGACCAGCGCCAGGAGAAACAGGGTGCCGGTGGAACCCTTTGTTATACGCGCGCTCTCCTTGAAAGCATCCATCACCGCCATTCCGTCAATGATGAGATAGGTAACCATGGAGAACCGTAGAATGACAATTATGAGGACCACCAGGCAGACTGCGGAAACCGCGATGGTAACATAGGGGAAGAAATTGGTAAAGCCGCCGTGGATGGCCACATCGATGATGAACCCTATCAGGGGAGGAACAAAGGCGGCAGCCACGATTGCCACGAAGAGCCAGTACGCGCCGATAAAGCTGCCGAACCAGTTCTGGTTGAAGCCTGCGAAAAGGTCCTCGATCTGCCCCTCGCCTCCCCGGGCAGCCTTAAGGGCGAATATGGCCAGGCCCGCCGAAAGCACCGGCGTAACAACTACAGCGACTGCCAGATTTACGATCGGGATAATATTGCCGATCGATGTGATAATTCCGTATATCACGACAATGCCGATGGCGGTACCGGCATTTTTCTTGAATCCGTTCCATCCGTTTCTGACGCAGTCGCCGACCTGAAGTTGTGTCATCATGTCACCTCCCGGACCTCGTTATTTCTTTCAAAGATACGCGGTTTATGAAAATTTGTAAATTAGTTTTTCATGGTCTGCCTCTTCCTTTTATCGATTATCCCTGAGATAATTTTCATGAAAACATCAATAAGCTCAATGATATCGCCTGAAGGCCCCCTGTGACGCCCTGACGCTGCCGCCCTTTGAATCCAGTCATTCAATTCCCTGACTGTATAATGGGCAATGGAATGGTTACCGGCATACTCCGCCGCCTTTCCGGTAAGTCCGGGTGATGCAAAGAGAAAACCCTTCCGTATGTTATTTGCTTCCA
>CAZZHU010000081.1:0-13299 GCA_964654045.1 uncultured Leptospirales bacterium | reverse complement strand
TATAATTTCCTGAGAAATCCCGCGTTGACGGGGCTGCCGGTCCGGTGCCGGAACCGAACGGCTATCTTTTCCCCGCCATTGTCCAGTTTAATGATTCGGGCATCTTCCTCATAACTGACAGGCATATATCCCAGCAGGAAAAAGTGTATGAGGATCCGGCGCAGAACGGTTACCTCGTCGTCCCCGGCCCCTGATGTTTTTTTCGCGGCGGACAGTAACCGCTCTGCATGGTCCGACACGGCATCCAGGCGGGCAAGTAACGCATCAGTTTCCTGCCTCACCTGCTTTATGGCCTGTCTTTTTAATATATAGTCCCATTCAGGATTCAGGCAGAAAACCGCATCATCGCCGCGTCCATACCTGAAAATCCGGGCCAGTGCACAGGCGGAGACCGCTAATCCTGCCCACAATGCCGGATGGATGACGCCCGCGGCGGCGCAAACAACGGCAGACGAAGCGTAAACGATAAACAGAGCCCTCTGCTTCTTGAATTCGACGCGCAGAACCGCATGGACTGCGTCAAGCCTGTCATTGAATCCCGACCTGACTTCCCCCGACCTTTTTTTTACTTCTTCACGGACCCGGTCCCTGAAACTTTTTTTTATCTTACTGTTACGTACGCTTTGTTCCCATTCTTCCGCGTGCCTTGATCTGTAGCGCGGCTTTACCGGAGAATGCGCGGTTCTTGGTTCCAGCGATTGATCATAGCGCTTCCGCAGCGATGAATCGGATAATACTTCATAAGCTTGGTTTAACCGCGCCTGTTCCTCGTTGCTGCCGCCCCTGTCAGGATGTGTTTTCATGGAAAGCTTCCGGTAAGCGGATTTAATTTCCCGGATTGACGATGCTTGCGTTACACCCATTAAAATGTAGAAATCAATATCGTTATGTTTGCCGGATGGTGCCATAATTGCGTGAAGTTATATACTGATTAATTATAAAGTCCGCCATGTCAAGGTGAAATTACGGACATGAGCACCCTGATTCATTGTTGACAAAAATGCCATTCCATGCGATTAAACATCAAGGGACAATAACGATTTATATAATGATAACCCTGAGCATCGCCTGGAAATCTCTGACTGCCGTTTCGGCACCGGACCCGATGGAGGTCCGTTTTGAATACATGACCAGGACAGTGCTGCTTGTGCTTGCAATTATTGCCCTCCTCGCATCCATCCCCACCATCGCGGGCGTTATATTTTCAAATGTACCCGTTGATACGCTCTTCATCATTCTTGCGATGTTCCTGTTATTCACGGGAGGATGGTACATTTCAGGCCGGGGACGGGGCAGGTGGAAAATGTCCCGGCATATCCCGGTTGCACTATTTTTCGCAGCGGCAGTGTACGGCAACTATGTAGGCCGCATAAAATTCGAAAGCGAACCCGCGAAAACAACATTCAGCGTTTGGCTGAGATCCGCATGAACCGGGTCCTTTCCGCGATTTTTTTTATTCAACGCCGGGACCTCAACGTGTATATGGAGTTGACAGGATTGCCGTATATGCTTATATTTGTACTGCTGTTAAAAAATTAACCGGGTATGGAAAAAAATACAATCATCTGCGTTGATGACGAGGCTATAATCCTCATGTCGCTGAAGGAGGAACTCCGTTCCAACCTCGGCAACCGGTTCCTCTATGAATCCGCGCTAAACGCCAGGGATGCCCTGCAGCTTATCGGGGAACTTGTCAATGAAGGCGCAACAGAGATAATGGTCATTTCCGACTGGCTCATGCCGGGCATGAAGGGAGATGAGTTCCTGGCCATCGTCCGCGAGAAGTATCCCTTCATCAAGACAATCCTGATAACAGGCCAGGCGGATGATACGGCTATCGAGCGGGTCATGAAGGAAGGAATCGCCTCCGCGGTACTCCGTAAACCATGGTCGACCAGTCAGCTTTTACAGGCAATCGAGGGCTGCTGATTCCATTACCGTCGGCATGACAGGCTGAACACATCACACCTCGAATTCCAGGACGAACCGGGTCCCCCTGCCCCGCTCGATCTTTATTGAACCGCCCAACTGTTTTACGAGCAGACTCACAAGGGTAAGCCCGAACCCGGTTGAGTTTTCCATGTCAACTGATTCGGGAATACCGGCCCCATTGTCCCCGATAACGAGGGACGCCCGGTTGCCCTTTACCGATGCCGCTACAGTTATTACCCTGTCATCCCTGCCGTTAAAGGCATATTTCATGGAGTTGGTGATGAGCTCATTCACGATGATCCCCAGTGGAGACAATGCTTTTACGCTCAGAATAAAATCATCGATCTGTTTTTCGATCTTCACCGTGGCGCTGTCGGGAAATATCGACAATATCTCGTCAACCAGCGGGGCAAGATACTCCCTGGCCGGCATCTCCAGCAATTTCTCTGAACGGTACAGCTTGTCGTAGAGCAATTCCATGCTCTGCATACGGTTTCTGGCATCCTCGATGACTGCGACCGCTGCCGGGTCCCGCAGTTTGTTCGACTGCAATGACAGCAAACTCATCATGGTGCCCATGTTATTCTTAATGCGATGGTGCACCTCCTTGAGGATGAGATCCTTCTCCGCGAGGAGGTCCTGAAGCTGTCCCTCCGCCCGATTGCGGTCGGTGACATCCCTGATGATCATTGCTGTTTTAATAAAACCGTTCATATCAGTGAAAATGCCGGACGATATTTCAGCCTGGAATGCAGTGCCGTCTTTTCGTTTGAAGGTAAGCCCGCCTCTGAACCTGCCGGTTTTTGCCCGTTCCTCCAGGGCAGGTTTGAGCCTCGGATCTGAAGCATCTATGATTCCCTCCCTCCCCGAACGTATAATCTCTTCCTCGGTCATATCGAATATGCGGCAGGCCTCGGGATTTGCCGCTTCAACGCGTCCATCCGGTGTTGTAAGAAGAATTGCATCAATGCTGTTCTCAAAAAACGCCCGGTAACGGGACTCACTCTCCCGCAGGGCCTGCCCGGCTTTTTTGCGTTCGGTGATATGTCCTATCCGCTCGGCGATTGCATCAAGGAGCAACCTCTCTTCTTTCAGGAAAGGCCCCTCATGCTCCAGCGGCTTTTCCAAAATGTACCGTACCTCAATAATCCCCGCTTCTGACCCGTTCACCCTGATCGGTGCTGATTGCATCCATGGGGACTCTGAAAAATTCTTCGTGCGGAACTCAAGGCCGCCGATCACGATCCTGGCGCAGGCTATCTCCGGGTATTGCCAGCTTTCCGGCAGAATGTCTATAATTTCCTTATACAGCTCGTCCAGGGAAATGTCCTCCCTTTCGGTTATCGCGGATATCGAATAAAACGCCTGCAGCTCCTTTGTCCGTTCCCTGGCCCGATGCTCCGCGCGTTTACGCTCGGTGATGTCGATGGTGAAACCGGCCAGCAGGGTTTTATCTCCCTGGATGATAGGGAATTTTATGCTTGTATAGCTCCTGCCGTTATAGTCCTCGTCAAATGTCATCACATCACCGCTGGAGACAACAGCCCAATCGTCTTCTGTTATCTTTTCGGCAAATTCCGCCGGATACAATTCCGCCATGGTCTTGCCGATCATTTTATCCACGGAAATTCCGCTCATTTCCTTAAAATTATTGCTCGCCTGCAAAAAAAGACTTCGAGTCGGTGTCACTTCTTTGATGAATGTATGTATAGGCGAATGTTTCACAAACTGCAAAAACAAATCATTTGCCGCCCTCAGCGCGTCTTCAGTACGCTTCCGTTCAGAAATATCACTGCTCGTGAATATTGCGCCAGCAGACTTTCCCGCGGCATCATAGAGGGGGTGGCCGGACGTACGGAGCCAGATGTAACTTCCATCGGCATGCCGGTACCGGTAATCAACTTCGCGGTCGGTCCTCATGCGGGCCGCGTCATTGCATGCGGCTATCGCCCGTTCCCGGTCTTCGGGATGAACGCCTTTAAATATGGACCTGCCAATGAGTTCTCCCGGATTTTCCCCGAATATTCTCCGGTACGAAGGACTGACATATTTGATGATTCCTTCAGCATCAATCTCAATGACAATATCGCTCATATTCTCGGTAATGCGCCTGAATTTCTCCTCGCTCTCCTTCATCGCCGCATCCGTGCGCAGGCGCATCAGGGCGCTACCGATGTTCGACGCAAGAGTCTCAAGAATGATGCGGGTGCCGGCCGGTATTGAATCCATACTGTGTGAAGCCAGGTTGATCACGGCTATCAACTGCCCCTGGCTCAGCACGGGTATAAAAGCAACGGCGCGCAAACCTTCCTTCATGAGAGTATCATCAATCGACGGACGTATATCGGGATAACTTCCGTACCCTGCCTTGCCGGCCATGGCCATTCTCACGTTCGGGGAATCCGGATCATAGTGGGATACGTGCGCTATGAATTCCGGCGACAATCCATTATGGACCGCCAGGTCGAGGGAGCCGCTGACCGGGTCAGCCACGTAAACGCCGCCGCAGTCAATGCTTTCAAACTGCAGTACAACATTCAGGACATTTTCAAGTCCCTCCCGCAGATCCATGGTGGAATTGAGCGCAATACTGAGATCGTGCTGTATGAGCAGGTTCTTGTGCGCTTCAAACAGTTCAAAGGCCATCTCGATGGATGACTGAAGGACAAAATCCCCGGAGTTCTTGATCACATAGCCGTAGCGCGTGATGCCGCGCACCTTCTCCACCATAACGCGCTCGGCATGGGAGGTGAGGAACACGATGGGGATGTGCCGCTTCGCGAGAATCTGCTGCGCCGCCTGCGGACCATCGATTCCACTTCCAAGGTCTATATCCATGAGGATGAGGCTGACAGCCTTGTTTTGACCGGTGAGTTCAACCGCTTCCTCGCCGGAGTTCGCGATTACCACCTCGTAACCGAAGCCCCTGACCGCCTGGGACTGGGCCATCGCGATGATTACCTCGTCCTCGACAAGGAGGATTGTTCTTTTTTTATCATTCATAGCAACTATTCTATTTAAAGCAGACATAGTGCCTGAAACAACCTTAACGTATCATGATCAGTCCAAATTACAAGAATAAAACAGTTATGGGGACAATCATGCATCAGCGGAAAGATTGGAATCTGTTTTCTCATGTAAGATACAACCGTTGGATAAAAAAAATAAAGCGTACTGGGCCGGTAACCGGTCAACATCGGAGGTAAAGACGCAAAACCCCTGGAATCTCCAGGGGCTTCATGCGCGCCAGGCAAGGATCGAACTTGCGACCAACGGCTTAGAAGGCCGTTGCTCTATCCACTGAGCTACTGGCGCATTTCAATCAATTCTTCTCTTCAGGCATGAATCGAAGAGGCTTATCAATGAGCAGGCGACAATGATGTCGCCGGTCCCGCCGAGTAAACACGAGGTTTTTACGAGGCGGGCAAATGATGAGCCTCCGCGATAAAGCCACTTTTTCGGGGTGAGAGGATTCGAACCTCCGACTTCCTGCTCCCAAAGCAGGCGCTCTAACCGGGCTGAGCTACACCCCGAGGTGAATCAACCTATAAACATCACCGGTTTGTGTCAATGTTTTTTCCTGCGCTCCGGAGCTCTTGACCGGGAAGTCAGCCGTACTGAATACGGATCATTCCAAAGGAGTTGATGGATCCTTTCCTCCGGAAAGATGCGACTTCCGGACGAAATTTTCTATGTCGCCGTGCATGTTCTCCACCTTGGAGACGATGGACCTCGTGGAATCGGTTATCTGGATTATCTGGTGCGTATTGTGCTGGGATAGTTCGTTGATGGAGCCGACCGTTTTCGATATCTCCCCGATGGCGAGCTTCTGCTCGTTCATGGCATTGGTGATCTGCTCGGAACGCGTCTTGACCTTCTCCGCGTTCTCGTTGACGGTCTGATTCGCCAGTGTCTGCTGGCTCATGTTCTGGGATATAACCGTGATCTTGTCCACGATCTTTTCAATGTCGTTGATGATATAATGAATCTTCTCTACCGCGGCGCCCACGTTCTGGTTCCCCTTGGCGATCTCGCTTTCATTGGTCCTGATGAGGATGTCAATGCTCTTGATGGACGACGCGGTCTGGTCGGCCAGCTTGGATATCTCGTCGGCCACGACGGCAAAACCCCGTCCGGCATCCCCCGCCCGCGCCGCCTCGATGGCGGCGTTCAGGCTCAATAAATTGATCTTGTCCGATATGTCATTTATAATCTGGATGATCCCGGTCATTTCCAGGGAACTCCTGCTGATGTTTCCCATGCTCTCGTTCATGACCCTCAGGGACTGTTCGCCTGACCTGGCGTTCACCGATATCTGGTCGATCATGGTGAGGGCCTCCTCCACCAGGGCGTTCATCGTGACGATGATCTCCGACAGGTCTTCCATGGTATGCAGGAGGCTTTCCAGGTTCAGGTACTGCTCATCGGCGTTGTTCTTGACGTTATCGACCCCGGCGGTGATCTGCTCGATGGAGGCGGTCACCTCCTCGGTCGCCGCGGCCTGTTCCTGGCTGTGTCGGGTGAAGTCTTCTATTGTCGAGGAAAGCGATTCGATGGACACCACGATGGAACCTGACCCGGTATCCAGGACTTCCCGGATGAACTGGTTCTGCTCGAGATTCTTTTCCGCTTCCTCCTTGGCGCGTGACTCGGCCCGCTCCACCTCGCCGGCCATGTCAAAGAACTTTCTGAACACGGCGCTCATGCAGAAAACGATCATGGCGGTGATGCCCACGGTAAACCTTGAATGGTTGCTCCATGGGGTCAGGTCGTAGTAGTTCCTGGTATAGACGTACATGATGTCCACGAAAGCGCCATGTATGGCCACGAGAAAACCGATAAAGGGAGGCAGGACATATGCGAAGCGCCGGTGCTTTGCCATTTCGAAGATGAAGCAGACGGTTCCGTACAGGATCAGGATGCCGATAAGGGCGTCGCGGACCTGGTACAGCGGTCCTTCCGTTCCGCGACCATACTCGGATTGTATCGTGTCCCACCCGGTCTTGGGGTTCCCCTGGGATATGAAAAGGTCCGGCATGATGAAAGCAATGACCGTGATCAGAACGCCCGCTGCCAGGCTGATATAAGCCAGATAGCGGTTAATCTTCAGCCACCGCGGAGTCAGTTCGGTCAGGCCCTGCACGAGGTAGGCTATGCCGAACATGAAATAAGCGCCGGATAACTGCTCAATGCGGTGGAACTGCCTTCCGAGGGAAGGATCAAGGCGCCACATACCGACGGAAAGTATCATGGCCTCTGAAAAAACAAATATGAATCCCAGCAGAAAAAGTATCAGCATCGCCAGATGGAGCGCCATCTTTGAGCGAAGATACATGTACGTAAAAAGAAGCCATCCCAGGAAGAGGACCCCTGAAAAAGCTACAGGTATGAACAGCTGCGATAATTCAATAGGCACTTTGAATTCCGGCATGGGAACCTCTCCGCTTGAGGTAATAACAGACTTGTTGCATGACTTATTTTTTGACGGGATTTAAGGGGCAAAACCCCTTATCAAGCTCCCGCAGGGGCCGCCTGCGAATGCGAGACGCCGGTTTCGCAACAACTCTAAAGTTTATTATTTCAGATAAAACCAATAAGTAAAGCATAAATTACATTCAAACACGGTTTTACAATGTAAAGGCCGGGTCTTTCATCGGATAAAAAAAGGGCCGGTTTGCGGCCGGTCCTTCTATTTGTCACGTTTACTGGCGTCATTCTATTTGTTATATTTCGGGAGCTTGACCTGCGCTTTCATCCCGGTCAGGGAAACAAAGGGCATCTTGACAACGGTCATGTTGACAAGACCGGAAGGAAGGCTGCCGCCGGGATGCGCAAGATTCTGATAGGTTACCCTGGTCTGGTTTTTGTTCACGACCTCGAACACCCACACGCCGACCATTCTGGGCATCCGCACGATCCCTTTTTTCGGCGGGACTGAAGCCAGTTCTATCCCGCGGAACGCACGAACAATTTTATTGGGAGTCCTGACGATGTTCGTTTGAATGACAACGTCACGGTTGGATACAAGCGGGGCCGTGACCACATTGTATTGTATCGGGTTCACCTTGTCGTCCTTGATGACTTTCGATTCGATGGTGTCGCACATCCAGTTCACCTGGTTCGGCACATCGTTGATGACCCTTTCCAACACCGCCATCGGCGCGTCGACTACCGTCACGCCGAGGAACTCCTTGAAATCGATTCCTTCAACGTTGCGGACAAACACCTGGATGCCGTCTTTATTCTTTTTGAGTACCCAGGGATTATCCTTCTTGACCTCTTTTTTCTGCGCATCCTTCGGCTTTTCATCTTTTGCCATGGCATATAATGGTAATAACGCGATAAGCGCGCATGCCGTTATGAAGGCTGTCAGTTTATGCTGATACTTCATCGTCTTCCTCCTTCCTTGTTTTTTTTATTTAGCACCCTCCAGCATTCGCCGTGGGATGTTATACCGGGTAAGTGATTCGCGGCAAGGCTTTTTCCTGACCTTTATTGTTCAGGACCGGTGCGCGAAGGGATCAACTCGCCCCGACGCGGAACTCTCCTGGACGCAAAAATATTTTTGCAGTATCGTTTGCCGGATTGAATGAAAATATATCACGGCAACTAATCTGTCAAAATAAAAAATGTATTGGTTTCAATCCAACTGAAATTTTTATTAGAAATCCGACAATTTGGACGCTTGTCCAAATACACATATACATGAAATGTATATATAATGACCGGGTTAAAAAACCGATATCGTTCCATGCGGGCAGGCGGATAAAATACCCGCGTTATGCAATATTTCTTTATTCCTTATCTTCTTGACTTTCATCGGGACTTATGTAGTATCCGCCAGTAGATCATGAAGGTTAAAAGGAGATCAGCAGATGGAACAGCTCAGGTGCAAGGCATGCGGTTTAATCATTAATGAAAAAAAGCTCGGCGGCATCTGTCCCGCCTGCGGGGTGCCACGGTCGGCCTTTGAGCCTTTTCGTGAAAATATCTCTAATAAGCGGAAGGCCATCCTGGGCCTGAACCTCCACCCCATCATGGTCCATTTTCCCCAGGCCTTCGCAGCGATCATTCCTCCCTTCATACTTCTCGGCGTCGCCGTCAAACCGATGATGGGTCATGAACTTCTCGTAACCGTTAAAGTGCTGGCTCTTCTCATGCCCTTCTGCGTGGCCGCCGCCTTCATCTGCGGGCTCATCGACGGGAAGACGCGCTTCAAGCGCCTTACAACACCATATCTTGTAAAAAAAATATCGGCCGCCTCTGTGCTGCTGACACTTTCAATAGCCATGGCCGTTATCGCGCAGCTATACGGGACAGAATACCCCGGCAGGCTGTTTCTATTGTTGCTTTCCTTCGGCTGCATCGCTTGTGAGATTTTCCTGGCTGAAATAGGCAAGACCCTCATTAATGCGAAACTGCCGGGCTGACCGTTTTCCGCATATTTTATAACCTGAGTATATCGGATTTATTGCAATACTGTCATTTCGACGAATCACATTTATTCGAGATGAGGAGAAATTCTGATATAGCGAGTATAATTCCCTTCCACGCCGGGGATTGATATTTCAAAAACCAGTTTCTTATCATCTTCACTGTTATAGGTACACATATCCGGTGATATTTTAATTTTTTCCATGTCAGCACCTCTTTAAAAGATTAAATTTCCTTGATATTAATTACAAGAATATACCGCTGCCCGGCGATAAAGTCAACAAGGAGTTTTAGTTTTTTAGACATTTCTTAATTTTTAGCGATGCAAAATCACCGGGAGGAACGCTTGACTATGACTACCGTGGCGTCATCATCACGTCGGAATGCCTCCAGGTCGGCTATTATCTCCTTCATGATGACGCCCGGCTCTTCACTGCCGTTCCGCTGGAGGAGACCGGCCAGCCGCTTCTGGCCGAACATGTCGATTTCCGGCGTGCGCCGGCCGCGCACCGATTCCCGGTGCCACGCCTGCACCACCCCGTCCGTATGGAGAAGCATGACGTCTCCCAGCTCCAGGGTCAGCGTATCCGACCGGACCTGGCCGCTGATGTCGCCGTACATGCCGATCCACACGCCGTCCGTTTCGTGGGCCGTTACACTCCCCGTGGCCGCGTGATATACCAGCATGTCCTCGTGCAGGCCCGAGAACTGCAGTCTGCCGTTCTGGTGCACCGCTATGACTGTCAGCGTTATGTACTTGCCCTCGGCGAACTTCTTCATGTTCTCGTGGAGGACCCCGTTCATGGCCTCTATGAGCCTATGCGGCTCCACGTCCGGATTGTTCCCGAGGATGGTGCGGATGGCCGTCTGCGCCATCATCATGACAAGTCCCGCCGGGACCCCGTGGCCCGAAACGTCGCCTATTACCACCCAGTCGATGCCGGGACAGTTGATTACATCGTAATAATCTCCGCCGACCTGCGCGGCCGGGGCCATAGTGACCGCCACCTCGTAGCCGGCGATCAGCGGCCGCGCCGGGAGCAGCGAGGTCTGGATCTTCTTCGTCAGTTCCATCTCACCCCACAACTCGTCCCTGGCTTCCTTCAGCTGTTCATTTGTCACCGTAAGCTCTTCCATGGCGGCATTGAGTTCTTCAGTTCTCTGCTCGACCTTCAACTCCAGGTTGTCCGTCAGGTCCTTGTTTTTCCTCACATAGGACCTGAGGGCCTCCGCCAGGAAATTGACGTACTGGGTAATAACCCCGATCTCGTCCCGTGAAATCATCGCCAGGTGGACATCAAAATTGCCGCCCCGCATGTTCTCAAGGGTGCGCACGGTCAGGTTCATGCCGCGGCGGATATTGATCGTCGACTCGTAGGCCGTGCTGACAATGGAGAAGAGCGACAGGGAGACGATGAAGAACACGTGAAGCCTGGTATACTGGAAATGTATCAGCCCGGCCTGGGAGAGCACGAAGAAATAACTGGATATGATCGTGGGGATTATGATGATGGAAATGAGGATCAGGAGCGTCCTCGTGAAAAGGCTGACGTGCCGGTACGAACCGGGCTGAAGCATGACCCTGCTCATCCGGTCATCGAGAAGGTACCGGCCCAGATAGTTTTCCGTGGTAAAATAAAACAGGGTATAGCTCACCGGGATGACAAGGATAATGGACAGCAGGTACTCGATATCGCCGAACATGCCCGTTTCAAGATACACGTACAGGGCGGCAACGGTCAACCCCAGGAGCCACCTCAGGATTATCACGACTCCTTCATACATAGGGTAGTTCAGCAAACCCCGTTTTATACTCATCAACTTCTCATCCGTCAGGTCGCCTGACCGGGGTCCATATAAGGCGTGGATCAGCGGGAAGAGGCGAATAACGCGCATCGGTATGCCAAATAACAGAACAAATGGCACGGCTATCACGGCTCCCGCGACAATAATCTTTACGTCCGGACCGCGGTGCGCTCCGCTCAATGCCACGAAATACACCGCGAGAGGCGTAACCATAAGGAAGGCGTACGACTCCAGCTTCATCGTCAGCCTGGTAATTATTGATATTGTTTGCGACATTGGTCATCCCCAGCCGGATGCGGATGCAGTCATCTGTTTCGCCCATGCGGCATCAACCCGCGGATCGCAGAAGTCAATGCATCAAATTGTGATATAAGAATGTGCAATAAACGAAAATGCAATTATTTTTTCCACTCCCCCCAAAATTGTTCAGTCAAAACCGTCCCGCTGTCTTGACTTTGATTTTTATCATCCATGTAATGAACATACAATATCATCCCTGAGAAGAGGCATCATAGAATAGTATTATAATGAAGATGCCCCCTTCCTTATTCAAGGAAAGGGTGCGCGGGCACGGGTGAGGTTCATCATAATTTCCTTTACAAAAATTTATATATATTCTACCGTGCATCTCTCAACGGCATAAACCGTTGTATCGATCAATTATTCTCTGGAATGGAATGAAAAAGACCTGTTATCCATCGGCAGCCGTTATTATAATGCTATCTTTGTTATTTCCATTTATTGCAAAGGCACAGGAAAACAACTGGAAGCTCAGAAAAAACATCAGAGGCATACAGGTCTTCACCAGGGAGATTCCGGGATCGGGCTTCAAGGAATTCAGGGCAACTATCGAGGTTGAGGCCACCATGGCCGGTGTTCTCAAGCTGATGGAAGACATCCCGTCCTATCCGCAATGGTTCCCCACGCTAAAGGAATCATGTCTCCTGAAAAAGATAAACTCAAAGGAAATAATCCTTTATCAACTGATCAAAGTCCCCTTTCCCGCTGACGACCGGGATTCTGTCTTCAAAGTCACCGCGTCGCGGGATCCCCGTACCGGAACGGTTACCCTGAGGCTGACCGGACTATATGACTACCTGCCGGTACGGAACAAGGTGATACGGGTCAGGCAGATTTCCGGCATCTGGACATTCATCCCGGACAAGTCAAAAGAAACGGTTACGGTTATCTACCAGCTGCACAGCGAACCTGGAGGCGAACTGCCGCCGTGGATGGCCAATGCCGCCGTGGTGAAACGGCCTTTTACGGTCCTTAAAAATATGCGGGAAATGCTGAAAAAACCCCGGTACCGTGACGCGAAAGAAAAAGAACTGCAGTTCTTCCGGTAAAAGCCGGTCCGTGTTACCATGGTTATCATCCCTTCTGAAATTTTCATTTGAACAGCCGCCGGTGATTCCGCGGTATGCATACATTTTTTTATTTTTTATTATTTACAACCGGGACACGATGCAGGAGTATATAAGTATAATGCTGAATACAGGCACACGCCGCCCCGCCGAAGCGGCAGTTGCCTGATATATAAATATAAAACAGCGTACGGCTAATTCTTATTACCGGCTGACATGCGCGGGTCAATTGACAGCGCACGAAAAATTCCTTCAGTATTGGAAGGATTATTACAACTACACTAACATATGGAGGCATTAATGCGATTCGTAAAATTACCGATCATAGCCGTACTGGTGTTCGGTTTCGCCGCGTCAGCAATGGCCGAAACCGCGGAAGAAAAAGGAACACGTTTGATGAAAATGAATGATGACCAGCCGATTTTTCAGAAGGTCAAGGGTGACGCTACCATAAAAATATACGGGAGCACCGGTGATCTCAGGTTCCAGAAAAAACTGGTCATGGCATCCTACACGGAGCACATAGGAACAAACCAGCAGAAAGAAAATTATATCAGCAGTTTTCTGGAGCCGGCAGATGACAACGGCAATTCCTACATGATGTACAACTTCAAGAACGAATCCGATATCAAGTACGTGTACCTCAAGGGTATTCGGAAAGCCAAAAAAGTCACCGGTGCCGATAAGCGCCTCAGCTTTTTCGGAAGCGATTTTTCAAACGGTGACATCGGGAAGCCTGATTTTACGGAGTGCAATTACA
>CAZZHU010000080.1:0-19468 GCA_964654045.1 uncultured Leptospirales bacterium | reverse complement strand
AGGACTGGACATATGAAATTTTCGGAACGATCTTGTCCTTCTGGTCTTTCCACTGCCACATGTAGTCGACGAACCCCTTGCCCT
Organism: uncultured Leptospirales bacterium; assembly: GCA_964654045.1. Classification (GTDB taxonomy): domain Bacteria; phylum Spirochaetota; class UBA4802; order UBA4802; family UBA5550; genus RBG-16-49-21. Next base: position 19,384 of record CAZZHU010000080.1, on the reverse strand, counting down.
GCTCCTTGCAGATTTTGGCGAATTCAACGAATAATGCCTTCCCGTTGGGATCCTTGTAGTCTGACACGTCGGTTCCCACGAGTTTCGCGTTAAAAGGGTGCACAATCAAGACTGGCTGAAAATCGTTGATCCAGAGATAGTCCTTGCCTTCGGGGCCGTATCTCAGTGTATTGATCATGTCCATCGCCTGGGCCTTTGCCTCCTCCTCGGTGAGGGTCCCGTCTTTGGATTTCATGTAGCAATTCTGCAGAATGCTTATGCCGAGTTCGGTTACTTCCTTGAGTTTCTGTTTTTTCTGATCAATGATGCATGTCCTCATCTTGGGGATCAAGAACAGCCCGAAAGCGCCGATGAATAGCAGGATGATAACCGCGCTTGATATGAATATCTTTGTTTTGATCCTGAGGTTTCCGAGAAAGGCTATTTTTCTTTTCATGTCTGATTCCCCCTGTTGATAGTTGCTGTTGCTCTTCATGAGCTATATGAAAAGACGCGTACCCTCTTAAAACCTGATGCTGTAATGGGTGCCGTCATTGCGTGAAACAGATAGGGTTCCCTTTATCTGGCGCACGAGGGCGTGCACCAGTTCGAGGCCCATCGTCACCGGGTTGTAGCAATCCACGCATTCCGGGATCCCTATGCCGTCATCGGAAATTTCGAGAAAGTGCGCCATCTCGAAGATATCCCATGAGAACCGGATGGTAATGTGTCCGTTTCTCCCGGCGGGGAACGCGTGCTGCAGCGAATTTATCACGAGTTCGTTGATGATCAGCGCGCAGGGTATGGCGACAGCGATTTCGAGTTTATCGGAATCGGTCGAATAGCTCATTTGAACGTTCCTGGTGTTAACGCTCTGGCTGTTCCGGAGGGTCTCGATGAAGTCGCCTATGTAGGAGCCGAGATTGACCACCTCAAGGTTGTCTTCCTGGTACAGCCTGTTCTGGATCAGCGCGATCGCGTGGATGCGGTTTACGTAGTTTTCGTACAGGGTGTAGTAGTTGAAATCATGGATGCGGTCGGCCTGGAGGCGGAGGAGGCTTTCAATAATCTGGAGATTGTTTTTAACGCGGTCGTGGAGTTCCTTCAGTATGGTTTCTTTTTCTTTCTGTAGCACGCAAACCATGTCAATTACGTTCATTACTTCGGTGATGTCCTGGGATATGCATATGATGGATAAGATTTTCCCGGCGGTGTCGAACTCGGGGAACAGGTGGCACTTGAATATCCTGTTGCCGGATTCGTCGTAGAACATGATGGGTGCTTCCATGCGGGCATTGGTGGTCGCCAGTTCATGGAAAAACGATTCCCACCGGTCGTATTCTCCGGTTATACCGCATTCTTCCTGGATCGCGTGGATATGTCTCTCGACGGTGGCCACGTCCTGCCGGTCAAGTGTTTCGCTGAAGAAGATCTTGTCACGCTCGTTGTCATACCGGAAAATCATTTATTGTTCCCCTGACATGACGGTAAATGGTGACATGTGGTGTGTGGGGTTATGGAAATTGATTCTTCACTATTACAGGAATAGATTCCACGTAGACAACCCCATGGTATGCATAAATATAGACCCCCCTGCGCTGTACAACTACTGCCGCGCTTGAATACGCATTGACATTCTTCACTTTCCCCTATGAATACGTCACGCACATGTAAATACGGAACATATTACCCAAAGACCGACAATGTGTTTATAAGGTAAGGTTTGGCGGGAGTAACGTCAATTAGGGGAGTGTCTTATTTTTTTATAGGAATATTCCTAGTTAACTGTTAGCGGGGTTCCCCGACGGCGGGGCGGGAGTAAACGGATTTTTTAGCGTTATGTCGTATGGGCGGGACCGGCGGTCACGTAATCTGCCCGGACACTTCATGGCTGTGCGCCGACCATTCCCTGGCGAAGCGGTTCAGGTCGTCATTGCTGGTCAGCAGCAGTTTTTTCCTGATGTTGTCGCGATGGGCTTCCACGGTTTTAATGCTGATGTTGAGCTTTTTCGCTATGCTGCCGCTCTTCATTTCCTGGCCGATAAGCTGAAAAATTTCAAGCTCCCGGTTGGAAAGTTTGTTGAGCGGGAGTTCGTATTCATCAAGCCCGATGTTGACGAACTTCCCGAGTATCCTCATCGTCACGTCTTCGCTGAAATACAGTTTTCCCTCCAGGATTTTTCGGATGGCGTTTATCAGGGTTTCAACGGGCAGGTCTTTCATGACATATCCTTTCGCGCCGGCGCGGAGGGCGCGCTCGGCGTACACGGATTCTTCGTGCATGGAGAAGACCAGGGAAAAGGTGTCGGGATGGCGCAGTCGTATCGCCTTGACAAGGTCAAGGCCGTTTGAGCTTTTCAGCTCGATGTCGACAACCACCAGCTGGGGATTAAGGATTGCGATTTTTTCCAGGGCTGAGTTGATATCATCGGCGTCACCGCACACCTGTATGTCCGGCGCCTTCTTGTTAATCATCAGGGCCAGTCCCTGGCAGATCATCGGATGATCATCAACGATAAGAATGCGTTTGCTATCGCCCATAGTGATTTATGTATAACCAGCTAAGCTGATATCACGGTCGTGCGGGAGATAAGCAGAGTACGGTAGTCCCCCCATCGTCTCTCTTGGTCCCGGCCGGGATACCCGTGTCCGGCGGGAACTCTATATTTGCAATAGTATGTACCGGAAAGGCCATGGACGTCAAATATAATTTTATCCGGATGACGCGCCTGATAAGAGGAAATGTTACGAATTCATAGTTTCATGGCGAGTCTTTTGTATAATCCATGTAAATTTAGCGGTATTTGAACAATTTTAATTGACAAATGTTCTATACAAAAATTGTAATTCGTAGGTTGATCCAAGGAGTGCTATGCCCAAGCGGACAGATATAAAAAAAATACTCATCATCGGTTCCGGGCCGATAGTTATCGGTCAGGCCTGCGAGTTCGATTATTCCGGCTCCCAGGCCTGCAAGTCCCTGAAAGAGGAGGGATACCGGGTCGTCCTCATCAATTCCAACCCGGCCACCATCATGACCGATCCGGAACTGGCCGATCGCACCTATATCGAACCGATCACCCCTGACGTGGTGGAGAAGATTATCGCGATAGAAAAACCGGACGCCGTGCTGCCGACCGTCGGGGGCCAGACCGCCTTGAATGTGACCCTGGCCCTGGGCGAGCGGGGCGTGTTCGAGCGTTACGGCGTTGAGCTCATCGGCGCCAGCATCGAGTCCATCAAGAAGGCCGAGGACCGGGACCTGTTCAAGCAGGCCATGCTCGCCATCGGCCTGTCGGTGCCGCAATCGGGCCTTGCCTCGTCGATCGAGGAGGCCCTGGCCGTGCTGGAGAGGATCAGTCTCCCCCTCATCATCCGCCCCGCCTTCACCCTGGGCGGCACCGGCGGTAACATCGTGTACAACCGGGAGGACTTCATCGACCTGGTGGCGCGGGGCCTCGACGAGTCGCCCATCAGCCAGGTGCTCCTGGAAGAGTCCGTGATCGGGTGGAAGGAGTTCGAGCTCGAAGTGATGCGCGACCGGAAGGACAACGTGGTCATCATCTGCTCCATCGAGAACATCGATCCCATGGGGATCCACACCGGCGATTCCATCACCGTGGCGCCGCAGCAGACCCTTTCCGACCGCGAGTACCAGAACCTGAGGAACATGTCGATCAGGATCATACGGGAGATCGGCGTCGATACCGGCGGTTCCAACATACAGTTCGCCGTCAACCCCGCCGACGGGCGGGTGATAGTAATAGAAATGAACCCCCGCGTCAGCCGGAGCTCGGCGCTGGCGTCCAAGGCGACCGGCTTCCCCATCGCGAAGATCGCCGCAAAGCTCGCCGTGGGGCTCACCCTGGACGAGATACCGAACGACATCACCAGGGAAACGCCGGCTTCCTTCGAGCCCACCATCGATTACGTCGTGGTCAAGGCGCCGCGGTGGGCATTCGAAAAATTCGAGGGCGCCGATTCGCGCCTGGGCACACAGATGAAGTCGGTCGGCGAGGCCATGGCCATCGGCCGCACCTTCAAGGAGGCCTTCCAGAAGGCCCTCCGCTCCCTGGAGATCAACCGCTACGGCTTCGGCTCGGACGGCGTTGTCAGGATCATCGAGATGCTGAAGCGTCTTCCCGAGCGCCACAAGCGCGACATCATCGAGAAGGAGCTATTTAACACCCGCGAGGACCGGATGTTTTTCCTCAACGTGGCCTTCAAGATGGGATGGAGTGTCGACCGCGTCCACGCCCTGACCGGCATTGACCGGTGGTTCCTGACCCAGATACACGAGATCGTGGCGGCGGCGCAGTCTTTCGCCGAGGAGCGGAAGACGAAGGACCTGGACGGGGAGAGCGTGCGGCGCATGAAGCGCCTCGGCTTCTCCGACCGCCAGCTTGGCTACCTGTCGCACCGCGACGAGTTCATCCGCATGTACGAGCACGGTCCCGATTACCAGAAAGAATATGCGAAGTCCCTGAAATCCAGGGAGGACGAGGTCCGGAAGTTCCGATACGATCGCGGGATCCTTCCCGGCTTCCGCCTCGTGGACACCTGCGGCGGCGAGTTCGCGGCCTTCACGCCCTACTATTATTCTTCCTACGATGACGCGGACGAGACCGCCATCTCCAATAAAAGGAAGATCATGATCCTCGGCGGCGGGCCCAACCGGATCGGCCAGGGTATCGAGTTCGATTACTGCTGCTGCCACGCCTCCTTTGCCCTCCGCGAGGAGGGGATCGAGTCGATCATGGTGAACTCAAACCCGGAGACCGTTTCCACCGACTATGACACGTCCGACCGGCTTTATTTCGAGCCGCTGACCCTGGAGGACGTCCTCCACATATACAACAGGGAAAAGCCCGAGGGCGTCATCGTGCAGTTCGGCGGGCAAACGCCGCTGCGCCTGGCCCGCGTCCTGGAGGAAAATGGCGTGAGGATCATCGGCACGTCGCCCGATTCGATAGACCGCGCCGAGGACCGCGAGCGATTCGCCGAGGTCGTGCGAAAGCTCGGCCTGCTGCAGCCCGAAAACGGAATCGCCTTCGCCGAGGAGGAGGCGATCCGCATCGCCGGAACGATCGGCTACCCGGTGCTGGTGCGCCCCAGCTACGTCCTGGGCGGCCGGGCCATGGCCATTATCTACGACGAGGACAGCCTGCGCAGCTACATCGCCACGGCAGTGGAGCTCTCGCCGGAGCACCCGATACTGGTTGATGATTTCCTGGAGGATGCCATCGAGGTGGACGTCGACGCCCTGTCAGACGGCGCCGACGTCTACATCGGCGCCATCATGGAGCACGTGGAGGAGGCCGGGATCCATTCGGGCGATTCAGCCTGCATAATCCCCCCGCTGTCCCTTTCGGCGGACATGATGCGGACTATCGCCGAAACGACGGAGGCCCTGGCCCGGGAGCTCGAAGTGACGGGGCTCCTGAACATACAGTTCGCCATCAAGGATGACCGCCTGTATGTCATCGAGGTGAACCCGCGCGCGTCTTGGACCGTACCCTTCGTCTCAAAGACCACCGGGGTGCCCCTGGCGAAGATGGCGGTGCGGGTGATGCTGGGCAAGAAGCTCGCGGACTACAACCTGACCCGGATGAAGAAAATACCCTTCGTCAGCGTCAAGGAGGCGGTGCTTCCCTTCAACAAGTTCCCCGGCGTGGACACGCTCCTGTCGCCGGAGATGAAGTCCACCGGCGAGGTGATGGGCATATCGGGCAATTTCGGGGAATCCTTTTACAAGGCGACCCTGGCGGCCGGCGATTCCCTTCCCATGTCCGGGACGGTGCTCCTGTCAATCAGCAGCAGGTACCGCGACGAGCTCCTCGGGGAGGTGCGGAGCCTCCATGAAAGCGGGTTCAGCTTCATCGCCACCGAGGGGACGGCACAGTATTACAACGGCCTGGGTATTCCCTGCGGCCAGGTGCACAAGGTGAGCGAGGGGCGGCCCAACATCATCGACCTGATGAAGAACAAGGAAATCGACATGATCATCAACACGCCGTCCGGCAAGGTGTCGAAGGACGATTCGTTCCTGATACGCCAGGCCGGGGTGCGCTACCATATCCCCTACATGACCACCGTGCAGTCGGCGCGGGCGGCGATACGGGGCCTTCTGGAAATCAAAAAGAACGGGAATTATGTTGTCAGGTCCATCCAGGAATACCACAAAGAGGTTGTTTGACGTATGGGAAAGACAGTTCTGCTTCAGAGCAAGGATATCGCTGAAATTATCGACCGCCTGTCCGGCCAGATTTATAACGATCTCGACGATGTCGAGAAATTCGCCGTAGTCGGCCTTCAGACCGGCGGGGTCGAGCTGGCCCGTCGCATACGGGGCCGCATCGAGGAGCTGTCCGGCAAGCCGGTCAGGAGCGGGACCCTGGACATAACCTTCTACCGGGATGACCTTGCCACGCGGGGCGTGCTCCCTTCCATCAAGGAGACCTCCATCGCCTTTGACATCTCCACCATGACCATCCTCCTGGTGGACGACGTGATTTTCACGGGCCGCACCACCAAGGCCGCCCTGGAGACCCTTACCTCCTTTGGAAGACCCAAGGCCATCAGGCTTTTCGTCATGGTGGACCGGGGAAACCGCGAACTGCCGATCCAGCCGGACTATTGCGGGTACCGCATCAAGACCGGCATCGACGATGCCATCGAGGTGGTCCTGTCCGGCGAGACGCCGGCCGGAGACAGCGTGGTAATTCATAAAGAAGAATAAAAGAAAGCCTCTCGCGGAGGCGCCGAGACGCAGAGTTTTAACAATTCACCCAAGGTATTCTATAACTACATGTAGTAGAAAATGATTTTAGGCGCATGTATTATCAATTTTTCTCTGCGCCCCTGCGTCTCTGCGAGAGATCTTCTGTAAATATTTATGCAGGACTTATTTACCCGGCGCCTTCCATGATCTTCCTCAAATAATTTTCGATGAGCTTGCCGTTTTCTATGTTCCGCTCCGATCCTTCGATCGGGTACTTGGTCGCTTCCGTCATGCACTGCACTTCATTCCTGATCCGCTCAAAGTATTCCGTCTCGATCCTGGTAAGGTCGACCGATTTTTTTTCAATGTCGGCGTTCAGGTTGATGCTTTCGGTCATGTCGAAATTGAGGTTGGAGACGAAAAGTATGTCCCTGCAGGCAATTGCCGCGTAGGACACCAGGTTGCCCGCGAGGCGGCGGACCTCGCCCGGGAGGTCGGTATCGGCGCACAGCTTGTTCACCATCTCCCCGGCCGGCAGGTAATCCTTGATCTCGAGGGAAAGGATCACGGTCAGTTCCCGGGAGAGTTCCCGGTTGCGGGAAAAGAGCTTGTGCTTTTCCATGACCAGATCGCGGATTGCGTCGGAGTCCTCGTGGAGCCTGGACGTGAACTCTCCGACCTGTTCCGCGAAGAGCACCTGGGTGGCGGAACTCCTGTTCACGGAAGCAGCGATGTTCCATCCCGTATGGGCCTCGTCGATAAGCCTGCTGATTTCTTCCCGGTTCCTGTCTGACAGGTGCCGCTTCACGCCGGCCAGTCCCTCCACCAGCTGGAGGCCCCGCTTGAGGTTTGATGACGATCCGCGGATGGCGCTGTCGGCGTCTTCCAGGGTGCGAAAGGCAAGTTTCTTGAGCCGGTCAATGGAGTCCCTCTGGAATTTTTTCCGGTTGATGATGAGATTGTCCATCAGGATGATCTCGTTATCGTTTTCGATAAGCATGTGAAGAAGGATGATAGCCTTGTGCAGAGATTCCGAGAGGCCGCGCGCCATCTCTTCTACCTGGGCGAGCGTATCCTGGCTGACGCAGGCGTCGCCCTTCAGGGCGACAATTATATCCTTCTGCCGGGCCGTGTTGGAGTCGAGGATATGGCAGTAATTCTGGATGGAGCTGTCCTGGTCGCGCATCGTTTTGTTCGCGCGTGATATTATCTCGAATTCATGGTTCAGGATGTCGCCGATCTCGAGGGATTGCTTGATCAGGGTAATCGACTCTTCGGAATGCTTTTTCCTGAGCTTCGATGACTCGCTGACGAGGCGCTCAATAGATCCGAACTCCTCCGCCTTCTTGTGGAGGTCTATGAATATGTTTTCATCCATGGGCGTCCTGCTCGAGAGATTTGATTGATGGTTTGACTTTATCCGGGCATTTGCATTTTTCAATACTTTTTTTGTACGATTGTCATATATCTTGTTATATTATAATTGGATATGTGATTATGACCGGAGGATATAATCGGTAATGAAAAAAAGCAGTGGCAGTCCGACAAGGATACGGGCACGCGATACGGAGATACCGGCCCGGCCGGTGATTCCGGTTCAAGCCGGGAAAGAGCCGCGCAGATGGACCGGATACCTTGCGGCCGGGGCTGCGGTGATCATCCTCATCCTGCTGGTCCTCCCCTGCCAGTTCCGCCGATGTTGCGGTGACCGGGATCATGAAGAGTACGCGTCGCGGTTTATCATGTCGGGTATTCCTTACAGCGCGATAGAAAAGCGGCCGGTCGATTCCGTGAAGGGTCCTGATCATACCGATAAAAAGCGGCTTCACACCCCGAAGCGGGTAGCGCCTCACCGTGACAAGGTCCCGGTAGAGAGGGCGGATAAGAATGATGGGATCGCCGCGAAAGAGAGAGGTGCCGTGAAGCCTGCGGAAAGGTCCAGGCAGCCGGGGAAGATTGAAACCGATGAACGGGGTGCGTTGAATCCGGATAACGGGCCGGACCGCAGGGGAGAGCGCGGTGCCGATGGGAAAGGAGCCGTAAAGCCTCATGATAAACCGGAAAATTATGATTTCGGCACAAAGATTGAACTGGTTATCCCCGGACCGCGAACCCGCTGACGGGAGTCGCGGGAAAGACGCTTCCATGATAGCGATGTTCCCGGATTCCTGTCCAATGAGAAGGGCTGCCTGCGGATAAAATGTAATTGACTGACGCCGGGATTTGATGGCGTATATATAATAGCCGCATAGGCTTCAAGTTGCGTGGAGAACGGTTACCATTATACAACATAAGGCCTTATGGCAAGAACACAGATACTGATCGTTGAAGATGAACCGATAGTCGCGATGCATATCAGGAACAGCCTGGAGAAGCTGGGATATGAAGTATGCGGCTGGGTGAAGTCCGGTGAAGAGGCGGTCAGTACGGCCGCTGATCTTAAACCCGACCTGATACTCATGGATATCATTCTCTCCGGGCCCCTGGACGGCGTCGAGGCCGCAAAGACCATCAGGGAAACCCTCCCGATTCCCATTGTGTACATGACCGGCAACGCCGATATTCCCACCATCACGCGCGCCCGGGAAACCGAACCACACGGCTATGTCCTCAAACCGGTCAACATCCTGCAGCTCTTTTCGATAATAGACACCGCCATCAACAGGAACGAGCTTGAGAAGCGGCTCGCGGCAAGCGAGGAGAAGTTCCGGTTCCTGACCGACAAGATGAGCGACATGGTCTGGACCATGGATATGAACCTGCGGACGACCTATGCCAGCCCCTCCATCGTGAACATACTCGGTTATACCCCGGAAGAGCGCTATGCCCAAAGCATGGAGACCATGCTTACGCCCGGTTCTCTGAAAATGATGATGGAGAAGTACAGGGAGGAAATGAAGCTGGAATCGACCGGCGCCGGCGATCCTGACAGGACGCTCACGATGGAAATGGAATACAATCATAAAAACGGCTCCACGGTCTGGGTTGAAAGCAAGATGCGGGCGATTCGCGATCAGAAGGGGCGCATGATCGGTATCCATGGCGTATCGCGCGATATAACCGAACGGCGGCGGTCGGATGAGGCCCTGCGGAACAGCGAGGGGCGCTTCCGCGCCCTGGTGTACAACCTGCAGGATTTCATTATCATCATGGACCCGCAGGGCGTCGTGCTCTATGAGAACCCGATAACCAGCGCCAGGCTGGGTTACTCGCCGCTTGGGCAGAACGCGTTTGATTTCATTCATCCCGATGACATTCAGGGTACCCTGAATGATTTCAAAGAAGTGTTAAACGGGATAAACACCCATGTGCCGACGCTCTTCAGGGTCAGGAAGCATGATGGCTCATGGATCCACGTGGAAGCGCTGGCGTCGAACATGGCGAATGATTCAAGTATCCGGGGAATTCTCCTGGTATTGCATGACGTTACCCGGCGCATCGAGGCCCAGAAGGCGCTCCGTGAAAGCGAGGAGAAGTATCGCGCCCTTTTCCTCCAGTCCCCGTCGGGCGTTTTTACCTTCGACCGCTCCATGAAAATCACCGAATGCAACGAGCATCTCGCCCGCATGATGGGAACCTCGCGGGACAGGCTGATAGGCCTGGACCTGAATATCCTGAAGGAGAGTCACGTGCTCCCGATGCTGAGGGAGGCACTGGAGGGAAATCCCGTCACGTATGAAGGGGCATACAGCGCGACCCTGTCGGATATCTCACTGTGGATATCGGCGAAGGGGAGCCCGCTGCAGGACATGAGCGGCACTGTCGTCGGCGGCATTGCCGTTATTAATGACCTTACCGCCTGGAAGCGGGCAGAGGAAGATCTCAAGCTGTCGGAAGAGCGGAACCGCCTCCTTGTTGACAATGCCAACGAGGGGATCGTGGTCCTCCAGGACTGGCGGTTCGTATTTGTCAACCCGCGGTTCATCAATCTCGCCGGCTATACCCGGGAGTACCTCCGCTCTCGGGAGTTCACGGAATTCGTCCATCCGGACGACCGGGAAATGATTTCCGACCGGTACCGGAAAAGGCTCGGGGGTGACACGGCCCCCTTTACCTACGAGGCGCGCCTGGTCGACTCCGGGGGCGCGATCAGGTGGGTGGAACTCAACTCGGTGCTCTTTGACTGGGAGGGGAGACCCGCCGTCCTTCTTTTTATCCGTGACATCGGCGAGAGGAAACAGGCCGAAGCGGAGCGCCGTAAAATGGAAGCGCAGATACAGCAGACGCAGAAGCTTGAAAGCCTGGGGGTGCTCGCCGGGGGTATCGCGCACGATTTCAACAATCTCCTCATGGCGATACTGGGGAACATAGACCTGGCGCTCCTCGACCTCTCTCCGACATCGCCCTCGCGGAGCAACCTGCAGGAGGCCGCCAAGGCGTCGCAGCGCGCCGCGGACCTCTGCCGGCAGATGCTCGCCTATTCGGGGAAGGGGCGGTTCTTAAGCGAAGTGCTTGACCTGAATAGTATCATAGAAGACATGAAGCACATGCTGGAGCTTTCTGTTTCCAAGAAGGCCATGCTGCGTTACAATTTTGCGCGGGGGCTTCCCTTCATCGAGGCCGACGCCACGCAGATGCGGCAGATAATCATGAACCTGGTGATCAATGCCTCGGACGCGATCGGCGAAAAGAGCGGCATCATATCGCTGTCAACAGGGGCGAAGGACTGCGATCGCGCGTATCTTTCGGGCACCTGGCTCAACGAGGGGCTGCCCGAAGGCCCCTATGTGTATATCGAGGTGGCTGACACCGGCTGCGGCATGGAAACGGAAATGCTTCCGAAGATCTTCGATCCATTTTTCACCACCAAGTTCACGGGCCGCGGCCTTGGTCTCGCGGCGGTGCTCGGCATAGTCCGGAGCCACAAGGGCGCCATCAAGCTTTTCAGCGAGAGGGGCAGAGGCACCACCTTCAAGATACTTCTTCCGGCAGTTGAAGGCCCGGCCGAATACGCGGGAGGCGGCCGCGGCGAGATCCGGGGATGGCAGGGGAGCGGGACGGTGCTCCTGGTCGATGATGAAGAGACAATCCGCTCTCTCGGGACGCGCATGCTGGAACGGTTCGGCCTGACGGTCCTGACCGCGTCCGACGGGCGGGAGGCCCTTGAAATTTTCAAAGAACGCCCCGATGATATAACCTGCGTCATCCTGGACCTGACCATGCCGCACATGGACGGCGAAGAGGCGTTCCGGGAGCTTCGCAAAATCAGGAGAGACGTGCGCGTGATCATGTCGAGCGGCTACAACGAACAGGAGATCACCCACCGGTTCCCGGGCCAGGGCCCGGACGGTTTCATACAGAAACCGTATCAGCTGGATAACCTGGCGGTAAAACTGAAGGAAGTACTGGGATAATCCGGCGCGGCACGACCGTTTACGGATCAAGGAGCAGAGATGACGAAGAATAGCATACTCATCGTTGAGGATGAGGCCATCATTGGTGTGCATCTGAAGAACACCCTTGCAGGACTTGGATACGAGGTCGCCGGAGTGGTTGACAACGCGAAGGATGCCATCGCCAGGTGCGGCGAATCCCGGCCTGACCTGATCCTCATGGACATCCTTATCCCCGGCGGGATGGACGGCATCGAGGCTGCCGGGGTGATAATCAACTCCTACGACATCCCGGTCGTCTATCTCACCGGAAACGCGGACATGGCGACAGTCTCCCGGGCGCGGGAGACCAACCCCTATGGCTATATTATCAAGCCCATCAATGCCCAGGATCTTTTTTCCACTATCGACACGGCCCTGCACCGTCACGGCCTTGAAATGAAGCTGCGGGAAAGCGAGGAGCGCTACCTGTCCCTGTTCAACCGCTCCCTCGACTGCATCTATGTGCACGATGTAAGCGGGAATTTCCTCGACGCCAATGACGCGGCGCTGGATCTCATGGAATACACCAGGGATGAAATAAAACAGGTGAAATTGCAGTCCCTGCTGTCCGAAGACCAGCTCCCCGCGGCCGTCGCGGCGGTCAGTGAAATAGTCAACACGGGGATCCAGAAGGAAAGAGCGGAGTTCCGTCTGCGAACAAAGACCGGCCGGATAAAATACATCGAGACGCTCGGCTCGGGCATATACCATGACGGGAAGCTCCACGCGATCCAGGGTATCGCACGGGACATCACCGACCGCAAAATTGCCGAGGAAGCGATGCGGGAAAGCGATGCCAAACACCGTCTCATCACGGAGATGATGAGCGATGTCGTGTGGACGACCGATGCCAATTTCAGGGTAACCTACATGAGCCCCTCGGTAGAGAAGGTGACAGGCTTTACAGCCGAGGAGCACATGGCCCATCAGATCAGCGAAATTATTGCCCCCGAGTCGCTTGCGCGGGTCATGGAGCAGTTTGCCGAGGAGATGCGGAAGGATGCGTCGGGCGGCGCTGATCCCGACAGGGTGGTGAATATCGAATGTGAGCATTTCCGCAAGGACGGCTCCACGGTGATGATTGAAGACACGGTCAAGGCCATCCGCGACGGCGAGGGCCGCATCATCGGGCTCCACGGGGTATCGCGCGACATCACTCGGGGCAAGCTCGCCATCGATGCCCTGAAGCAGAGCGAGGAAAAATTCCGCGCCCTCTTCGACCAGGCTTCCGCCGGGGTGTTCATGTACGACCGCGATCTTGTCGTGCTTGATTGCAACCAGCAGTTCGCGGATATCATCAAGGCTCCCCGGGAAAAGATCATCGGCCTTAACCTGAACCTCCTTAAAGAAAAGGGGATCACCTCGGGCATCAGTGATGCACTTGATGGAAAACCGGTTTATTACGAGGGGCCCTATCTTTCGACCATAACCGGATTTACCCCGTGGATATCCTCCACCGTGAGCCCCCTGCGCGGGCCCGGCGGGAATGTCATCGGCGGGATCGGCGTGGTCATCGATATCACCAATCTTAAAAAGACCGAGGAAACTCTAAAGAAGCGGGACGAGGTGTTCCGGGCGGTCTTCGACCAGTCCCCGGCGGGGATAGTCCTTTTCTCCCGGGACCTCGTCGTCACCGACTGCAACAGGCGCTACGAGGAGATCATGCGTTCCACGCGGGAGAAGATCGTCGGCTTTGATATGAAAAACCTCCGCGACAGGACGGTATTCCCCGCTATCAGGGAAGCCCTTGACGGGAAGACATCCTTCTATGAAGGTCCGTACATTACAACAACCAGCGGCATCACCCTCTGGGTATCCTTCAGCGCGAGCCCGATACGCGACATCAATGACGAGGTCACGGGCGCAATGATCGTGGCCATTGACCTGACGGAGCGGTGGAAGGCCAAGGAAGCCCTGCGGGAAAGCGAGGAACGGTACCGGGACCTTTTTGACAATGCCAATGATATCATCTTTACCCTTGATCTGAACGGAAAGTACACCTCTTTTAATAAACAGGCGCTTGTCATAACCGGCTATACCTTTGATGAGGCGGCCACAATGACCATATCCGACATCGTGGCGCCTGAATACAGGGATCTCTCCTGGAAAATGCTGAAGAAAAAGCTGGAAAAGGGCGAATCGACGACCTACGAGGTTGAGCTCCAGGCGAAAGACGGCAGACGCATACCCCTGGAGGTCATCACCCAGCTCATGATAAAAGACGGCAGGCCCGTCGGCATACAGGGGATCGGGCGCGATATAACCGAGCGCAAGCTGATGGAGGAACAGATCCGTAAGTCCCTCCGTGAAAAGGAAACGCTCCTGAAGGAGGTCCACCACCGGGTCAAGAACAACTTCCAGGTCATCATGAGCCTCATCAATCTCCAGTCGTCGAGCATAGAAAACAGCGAGCTCCAGAAGTCTTTCGACGACACCCAGAAACGCATCAGGTCAATGGCGCTGGTCCACGAGCTTCTGTATCAGTCGGAGGACATTTCCCGGGTGGATATATCGATCTATATAGCGACCATTGTCAATGAGCTGTATGCCGGTTTTCATGGCGGAATGATGATGAATGAACCGCGTGTCGAGGCGGGCAGGATAGACCTGACGATCGACCAGGCGATACCATGCGGCCTTATCATCAATGAACTGGTGACGAACGCGTTGAAGTACGCTTTTCCCCCGGGATGGAAAGGCAAACCGGAGATGACGGTATCAGTGACCGAGCGGGAGGGCATGGTCAACCTTGTCGTCAGCGATAATGGCGTCGGCATGCCCGGATCGATTGATATTGGCAGCATACGGACCCTGGGGCTTTCCCTGGTGCCGATGCTGGCGAAGCAGTTGTCCGGGACCATGGATCTGGACCGCACGCGGGGGACGCGGTTCACCATCAGGTTCCCCAGGAAATGACGCATTGTTGAACTGCCTGTTAATATCCGTTGTGAGCGGAGCAGCGGCGGTAACGGGGACTCCGGCGATTATGCACGGAATCCGATAAAAAAAAGATAACCGGGAGGATGCGGATATGCCTTTTGTGACCTGGGACGACACGCTGGATGTCGGGGTTTCCATTTTCAATGAAGACCACCGCGGGCTGGTCGGTTATATCAACGATCTCCATGGCGGCATTGTATCAGGGATCGGGATAGCACAGATGACCTATATCCTTGACGGACTCATCGACTACACGCAGGGGCACTTCAGGCGCGAGGAGGAGCTGATGACGAAGCATGAGTATCCCGATTTGAATAGCCACCGGCGTGAGCACTATGAGCTGATGAAGCAGGTGAGTGAATTCAAGGCCCGGCTTTCGGAAGGGAAGGCGTCATTTTCGATTGAACTGATGAGCTTCCTCAGGGACTGGCTGGTCAACCACATCAAGGGCACGGACATGAAATACCGGGATTATTTTCTCGGGAAAGGGATCAGGTAACCGGGCCCGCGTTACCGGCCCATCATTTTTTTAATCGAGATTCCCAGTCTCCTGATCCCCAGTTCGATGAGCCCCTCGTCGGAATTTGAAAAGTTGAGGCGCATCGTGTTTTCCCCGCCCCCGCACGCGTAAAAGGGAATGCCGGGCACGAAGGCGACCTTTTCCTTTATGGCGATTTCGAAAAGCTCCATGGACGATAATCCCGCGGGCAGCGTAACCCAGAGGAACATCCCTCCCTCCGGTTCCGTGAAGCGCACCTCTTCGGGGAAGTGCTCCCGGATCATCCGCACCATCGTGTTCCGCTGCCTGCCGTAAGCCTCGCGGATGACGGCGATGTGCCGGTCGATGTCGGCAAGGTACTGTGCCAGGATGCGCTGGGACAGGTAGTTCGTGTGCAGGTCCGAGGCCTGCTTGGCGATGATCATCTTGTCCATTATTTTCCGCGAAACGCAGATCCATCCGAGCCGGAAGGAGGGCGCCGCGATTTTCGAGAAGGACCCCAGCAGTATCGTTTTGTCCGGCAGGCAACTCCTGACCAGGGGGACATCGGAGCCGATGAAGCGCAGCTCGCCGTAGGGATTGTCCTCGACGAAAAACGCGGAGTGCCGGCCCATGATTTCGGCGACGGCTTTTCTCGTTTCGCCGGAGTAGGTGGTGCCCGTGGGGTTCTGGAAGTTCGGAACCCCGTAGAAGACCTTGATGGGGAAGGATTTCATCACGGCGCCGAATTCATCGAGGTCGATGCCGCCTTCACGGAGGGTCACCGGGTGAAACACCGACTTGTAGATGGAAAATGCCTGGATCGCCCCGAGATAGCCGGGGTTCTCGATGCCGATGTGGTCCCCCTCGTTCAGGAGCGTCTTGCCGATCAGGTCCAGGCCCTGCTGGGACCCGTTGGTTATGATGATTTCGTCCGGGTCGATCTCGATGCCCTGCCTGGCCCGGTACCGGTCGGCTATGAATTTCCGCAGGGGCGGATGGCCCTCCGAGGTGCTGTACTGCAGCGCGGTTTTGCCGTCGCTGTCAAGGACCCTGACGCAGGCGTCCCTGATCTCCCTGACCGGGAAGTAGTCGCGGTTCGGCAGCCCTCCGGCGAAGGATATGATCTCCGGGTCAGCCGTCACCTTCAGTATCTCCCGTATGAAGGAGCGGGGCACATCGCTGATTCTGTCGGCAAAAATGTTTTCCATGATTGTATCCTATCTGTGCATGTAAGAACGGCGCATTTTTTCCGGGAAACGCTCAATGGCGTACCGCAGCATGGTGCGGGGCATCGCACCGGCGTGTCGGTCGAGGAAGGCGCACTCGGCTTTCATGTCCCTTTTGCCCACCTCGCGGAGCATCCACCCGGCGGCCTTATGTATCAGGTCGTGTTCATCGCCGAGGAGCAGTTCCGCCATCTCCAGCGTTGTATCATGGCTGCCCTGCTTTATGAAATAGAACGTGGAGATAATGGATATTCTCCGCTCCCAGAGACTGGCTGAGCGCGCCAGCGCACGCAGGCGTTTCACGCTTCCGCCGTATAGGTGCCTCCCCAGCAGCTGCGGCGCGGACAGGTCCACCAGGTCCCAGTTGTTGATGTTATGCGTGTTTGCCAGGTAGAGATCGATTATCTCCCTGCGCCCGGACTCGTCGGCGCCGCCGTATTTCTCGATGAGTACCAGGAGCGACACCAGGCGCTCTTCGTGAAGCGGGGAGTCGAGGAGCTTTTTGACGTCGCGGTGAGGAATATCCCGGTATTTCTTCGCGATGGCCCTCTGGACCGGCACTTTTATCCCCAGGAAACGGTCACCCTCGCCATACTGGCCCGGGCCGGTCTTGAAAAAGCGCATGAGGACCTCCGCCTGGCGCGGGTCGGCTTTCTGGCGTAACTCTTTTTGCAGTTCTTTCAGAGACATTGTTTTTTCCGGATTTCTGATTTTGTGTATTACAGCGAGGGAACGCGAAAAAAGCAATCTTTTTTATCATCCTGACGTCTTCATTATTTGCGTCCCTCCTCTCTCTCTCTCTCTCTGAAGGGGTACGGGCTGAGATATATCATCCCTCATCCACCGACCCCTCATTTCCGACGGAGTCCTCTCCTTTTTTCCCGGCTTCATGGGAGAGGGCGCGCCGGAGGCGGGGTGAGGCTATACGCAGAGGGCGCGCAGGGCGCGGGTGAGGCCGAAGAAGGAATTAATATTGACAGCACTGATTCATGGGGTTATACATACCTATGGCGGCGCCGTTGGGCGCCCCGATGCCGTCAATTGGCATTGGGGCCCGTTCATTATCTGATATACACCATACGTAACCGCAAGGACCAGCCATATGCCACAAATGCAATTCTGCCCCTGGTGCGGGAGCCAGCTCGGCAAAAAGGAGATAGAAGGAAAGGATCACGATGCCTGCATGGCAGAAGGGTGCGGATACGTGTTCTGGGACAATCCCCTTACGGTCGTGGCCGCCATCGTGGAGCATGAGGGCGCGGTCATACTGGCCCGGGGCAGAGGATGGCCGGAGAAGATGTTCGGCCTGGTGACGGGCTTTCTCGAGAAGGGGGAGAGCCCCGAGGACGCCGTGGTTCGGGAGGTGCGCGAGGAACTGGGCCTCTCCGCCAGGATACGGGGACTGGTCGGGATATATCCTTTCTTCCAGAAGAACCAGCTCATCCTGGCATACGACCTGACGGCCGAGGGGGAGGTTACCCTCAACGAGGAACTCGAGGAGATCCGGCATGTCAGTCCGGACAAGCTGAAGCCCTGGCCCTTCGGCACCGGCCTGGCGGTCGGTGACTGGGTCAAAAAAAGACAAGCGGGAGGTTGACATGAAACTGAATGCTGCTGTTTTCAAGCGTGCGGCCATTGGCGTTGCCGCGGCACTGGCTCTGGCCCTCATCGGCGCGGCGATATACGCCGGTTACCTGAAGGGGAAGGGGGTGCCGGATTACAGCGAGAACCTGGTCCTCGAGGGGCTTCGGGAGGAGGTCACGGTATACCGCGACCGGTACGCGGTCCCGCACATCTACGCGAAGAACGAGCATGACCTGTACCTCGCCACCGGTTACTGCATGGCGCAGGAGCGCCTCTGGCAGATGGACCTGATCCGCCGCGTGACCCAGGGGAGGCTATCGGAGATATTCGGAGAGGAGATGGTGGATGTTGACCTGCTCCTCCGGGCCCTCCGGATAGAAAAGAAGTCGCTGGAAATAATCGGGAAGAGCGATAAAGCGGTGACCATCGCGGGCATGGCTTTCTGCGACGGAGTCAACCAGTACATGAAGAAAAACAGGGGGAACCTGCCGCTGGAATTCACCATCCTGGGATACGAGCCGGAGGAATGGAAGCCGGTGCATTCGATCAACCTCATCGGGTACATGGCATGGGACCTTACCATGCCGTGGGGCATCGAGACGGTCCTGGAGGAAGTGAAAAAGAAGGTCGGGGAGAAGCTGTTTGAAGATATCGTGCCCCATATTGAAAAGACGCAGTCAAGTATATACGGCCGTGACGAATCCGTAAAATCGGATCATGAGTACGCAAACGTGCTTTTTGATACGATGAAGGTCCTTCAGGACATGGGCCTTTCTGTTTTCAATGCCAGCAATAACTGGGCCGTTTCCGGGGCGCGAAGCGTCACGGGAAAACCCCTCCTGTCAAATGACATGCACCTGGCCCTGAACGCCCCGGGGATATGGATGCAGATGCACCAGTGCATCGAGGCGAAGGATGGAGCAGGGGAACCGCTTCTTGATGTCACCGGCGTCGCGGTCCCGGGCCAGCCCTTCGTGGTATCCGGCCACAACAGGAGCATAGCCTGGGGCATGACCAATGTGATGATAGACGATATGGATTTTTTCGTGGAGAAGACCGACGCGTCAAAGCCGGACAG
>CAZZHU010000079.1:0-19482 GCA_964654045.1 uncultured Leptospirales bacterium | reverse complement strand
AAACTCCAGATAATCGATGAGAATTCAAAGATCAACTGCAGCGTTTTTGCCACGGAATTCACCGACCGCACCAAGTACTATTTGTTTGCGCAGAATTTCTTCATGAACATGGGACTTCCCATCGATCTCGCCGATATCATTTATGATTGGGTCGACATTGACGACCAGCGTATGCCTTATGGCGCAGAGGGCCAGGATTACTACCAGACCCTCAAACCGTCCTACTCTTCAAAAAACAATGCCATGGACAGCATCGACGAAATGCTTCTTCTCAAGGACTTCACCCCTGAAATATATTACGGTCTGGGCGGCGGCAATACCGAGGCTGAAAAAAACGAGCAGAACCTGGTCGATGACAACAAGGGCGACGTGAGCCTGTCCATGGACAAGATGGAGGAACTGGCCGGGGAGTCCGCCGCAAAGAAAGTATCCTCCCGGGAAAATAACCTGGAGCTCACCGCCATCGGCAAGGAAAAAAGCAGGAGCCTGTCAGACTATTTCACCGTGTACGGCGACCGGCAGGACTATCTCAGCGAGTTCAATAAAATTAACATCAATACGGCATCCTACCGGGTATTATCTGCGTTGACAGATAAAATGACACCTGATATTGTGACTGAGATAATCCGACGCAGGTTAGCGCAGCCCTTTAAATCCGTTGATGAAATCAAGGATCTCATTACTGATTCAACGATCACGGACCGTCTTTCCGTTAAATCGTCCGTATTCAGAATAATTGCGACCGCCACGATTGATAACGTTCAGGCGAAAATAACAGCCGTGTACAACCGCACCACGAGGACGTTGTACTACTGGTGTGAAGAATAATGTACTGGAGAGCATTCATTGTTCGAGAACATAGCAGCCATTGACGTCGGGACCGGTACGGTAAAAGTCGTTTCCGTGAAAACAGGTTTCCGTGATTTCCAGCTGAAATCATTCAACTACGAGTACAATGATCCTGACCGCGAAGACAGGTCCGGGGCCATCGCCGAAACAATCCGGAAGATCCTCGCCGAGGAAGACCTGAACGGATACCGTATTATCACGAACCTGCCCATGGAGATGGAAATAATACGTACCATATCCTTCCCCTTCAGCGATGTGGAAAAAATCGCCGACGCCATACCCTACGAGGCCGAAGAGAACATACCTTTCAAGCTTGACGAACTCCAGCTTGATTTCCAGTCATTGAAGAGCAACAAGGAAGGCGAAGGAAGGATACTCCTGGCAGCCGCTCACAAAACCAATCTCGATAGCTTTTTGCATGTTTTAAACTCATCAGGCATCAAGCCGCTAAAAATGGGCATGGAAGCCAATGCCCTCTATGAATGTTACCGGTATTTCAATAAAATCGAAAATGAAGCGGTCATTCAGATTGACATCGGAAACAGTAAGACCATCGTCAATTTCATCGCCAGCAACCATCTCCTTTACACGAGATCCATTTCAACAGGCGTATCCAGCATCATAAAGGCGATCGCGTCATCGTTGAAAACCAAACTTTCCGAGGCGTCACGCCTTTTCCTCAACCTTAACCTTGATCTGACGTCATTTGAAAACAACGAGCACCGTGATTACTACAAATCGCTCGGCATCACCAGGCAGCAATTGAAAAAGATATTCACCATCTCGCAGGACACCGTGGACGAGCTGGTCGAACAGATCATCCTCACCATGAAGGCCATGCAGGTCGACTGCGGTGAAATCACGTATAACCGCGCCCTCATCTCCGGCGGCGGATCCAATATCACCGGGATCGGCACTATACTCTCGCGGGAACTTGATATCCCGGTTGACGCGCTCCCCTTTCTCGATGATTACCAAGAACGTGAAATACGGAGCCAGTTCCCGATCGCCTTCGGCACCGTGCTGGCGTACATCAACCGCCGGCGGTCATCGATTAACTTTCTTAAAGGCGAATTCATCCCTGACGTTGCAGGCGAATCAAAGAAGATATACTACCTTTCAGGCGGATTCGCCATACTGACAGTGCTGGTTCTCATTATTAATTTCATCCTTACGGCAGTTCTTACCGCCCGGTCCAACAGTCAGTATTCGAAAATCCTCGACGAGCAATTTAAACGCTACTTTCACTCAAGACCGACAACAGGGGATGTAATTAATGACGCACGGATGCTTCTTAAAAAGGAGAAAAAGGAACTCGACGGTATTTCCAAGCTGGTACCGGAAAACGGATCGTTCCTTGATATCATGAAAGATATACTCACCTATTTCCCCAGGGACAGCAACTTCGTGCTCAACAACCTTGTTTACAACGAAACGATTCTCATGCTGGAAGGCATTGCCGGCTCAAGCGCGAATATCGATGCCTTCAAGGAGAGCCTCCTCAAGTCAAAAAAATATGATTCAGTTACCCTGAATATTAAATACTCGAGGCAGAATGAAGTGAGATTTTCAATGACCATAAAGTACAAGATAGCGGCCGGACCCGTGAAATAGTGAGGCGTTCCGTTATGATTGAATTAAACAAGCGTGAAAAACGTCTCCTGCAGGTTCTTGCAGTGGTAGTCGGTATAGTCGCGATTTTTTTCCTGATCATTTCCCCAATCCTGAGCATCCGGTTGAGCATCAATAAAGAATACGAATCTAACATGGCCAGGCTTAACGCCCTGGATAAAATTTATGACCAGTATCGCGAAATCCGCGATAAATTTTCCCAGTACAACGCCCAGCTCAACAGCACCAAGGGGCTCACGTCCTTGATCGAAGAGAACGCCCAGAACCTTAATATCATCAGGAACAAGACCTACACCAGGGACCGTCCAACGGTGACGCAGGGCAAATACAAGAAAATATCGGCCGATGTACGGTTTGAAGGAGTAGACATAAACTCCATTCTGAACTTCATCTACAGGATGGAAAATTCCGGCATGCTTGTAAGAATAAGCTATCTTCGCATTAACCAGACTATTAAAGGCCGCAATACCTACGATGTTACCATTACCTTCAACAGCGTGACATCACAATAACCGGCATGAGGAATCAATGGATATTACCACCATTAAAAATTTCTTACTAACGAACATCAGGCCGCTGTTCAACTTTCCATTGTTATGGAGCAAGGCCAAAGAAGCCATAAAGCTCCCCTATGCGAAAACCTATATTGCCTTCTCCCTCGTCATGCTGGTGATTTTTTTAATAGCGACATTTCCCTATGACATGCTTATACGGAAAAAGATGAAAGATCTTGAAAAAACATCCTTTAAATCGGTATACGCGAGTGAAATAAAATTCAGCATCATTGACATTATTGAAATGAACGGCATACAGCTCATGAACCAGGGTGGCGGCGAAATCACCATAAAAAATACCGAGATAGACATTTCTTTACTCAGGCTCCTGATACAGAAGGATGTAAAGGGAACCATCCAGATGAGCGGATTTAAATACGTAAGCCAGAGCAGCCAGATATCCATGAATATCAATGGTAATATTTTCATAGATTATAAATCATTTAACGAAATCCCCCAGGGTGGAAATTTTAATATTATTATTGATAATGCAGTTTTCAAATTTGGAGAAATCAACCTTCCCGACAACATGGGCGGACTGCCCCTCACACTGCCGCTGATTAAAATCAGCTCGATAAAGATAGATGCCGACATAGCCAGCAACCGCATCAACGTAAGAAATATCCGCATATTCGGCAAGGACCTTAATGGCACCATCACGGGATCGGCCAATCTTTCGAAGAATTTCATGGCATCAACCCTTGACCTCAGGATCATGCTGAACGCCAATTCGCCCGTGCTCGAAAATTATCGTGATTTCCTCGGGAAATTCATCAATGACAGCAACCAGGTCGTATTGCAACTGAAAGGATCAATCATGATGCCGCGTATTGAGGTGCCGCGCGGTGATACAAATCCGACGCCCCGGTCGGAACACCCCATGGACAAGATCATACCGGTCCAGTAAGGTCGAAACTAACCATGAAAATCACCCTTGCCAGACATTCAGGATTTTGCATGGGTGTCAGGAATGCCATTCTGCGTATCGTTCGTGAAATCAACCTTTCAGAGGGCGAACTGTATGTTTACGGGCCCCTGATACACAACCCCCAGACCATAGAGGTCCTCCACGGACGCGGCATGCGCACGGTCAATACCCTTGATGATATATCGGGGCGAAGAATAGTGGTACGCACTCACGGGATCCCCGTGGAAGAGGTCAAATACCTGAAACAATGCGCCGGACGGGTGATAAATCTCACCTGCCCACGAGTGGCAAGGGTCCAGTCTATTATCAAGAAGGAATCCGGACTCGGATGCCACACCATAATAACTGGCGACCGGGACCATGCTGAAGTAACCGGACTGATGAGCTACGCATCACATGGCGTAACCGTAATATCCGATATGGCCGAAATATCAACCATTCCGACGGCGAAGGCCTACGTTGTCGTATCCCAGACAACCTTTGACCGGACATTATTCAAAAAGATCGTCGACTGCATACTTGAACTTTATGAAAACGTTAACGTTTATGATACAATATGCGATTCGACAAGATACCGCCAGGAAGATGTCATCACGGGAATACTGAAGGGTAACGACACCCTCGTCGTTGTCGGTGGTAAAAATTCAGCCAACACGAAACGTCTCGCGCAGATCGGAAGGGACAACAATATTAAAACGCTTCATGTCGAGACTGAAAGCGAATTGCATGAAGATAATTTTACCGATTCAAAAAGCGTGCTGGTAACTGCCGGCACATCGACCCCCGGATGGATTATAAACAATATCCTCGAAAAATTGTATGATATTAATTTCAAAAAAGGCAATGTAATCCTGAAGGCGACAATAGCCTTGCTGCAGTTCATCGTAAGGACCAATCTTTTCTCCTCGGCCGGCGCCTTTTTCTTAACCCTCATGGCAATGTCATATGCCGGGATTGATGAAGATTATTCTTTTCCGACTCTATCGTTTCTCTATGTTTTTTCCATGTATTCCATCAACAATTATTTTGAAAAAAACCTGCTTAAATTGAGCAATCCCTATAAATATGATATATACCGGAAGTACGGGGTGCCGCTTTTGCTCGTTTCACTGGCATCCATGGCCCTTTCGATATATCTGGCCAGCCGCTACAATATCCTTACGACCTCTGTCATCATCGGGTCCTATATCCTCGGTTTTATCTATTCAACAGGGCCGGTGAAAGTTCTGGTTAGAAAAACCATGCCGGAATTATTAAGGAAAATCTACAATTCCAAGATAGTCGCCTGCTTCGGATGGATAATCGTGACCATTTTCGTGCCGATGCTTGGCACAACCCTTGTCCTGCCGGCTTTCGTATCCTTCTCCATCCTCGTGTTCGCATTGATATTTCTCAGGACCGCGCTGCTGGACCTGATCGCGTTTCAGGGGGATCTTATCCTGGGCCGGGAAACATTGCCCGTGCTCGTCGGCACCCGCGCCATAAGCATCCTTTCACTGGCCATATCGATAGGCGCGACTCTCGTTTTCGGCGCTTTCACTCTCCTTTTTTACAGCTGGATTTACCTGGTTCTGCTTATTGGTGTAATTTACTTCACGGTTCTCCTGTACCTTATTCAGAGATTGAATTATCTGATTTCTCTGAAATACGAATTGCTGGTTGACCTGAATCTTCTGTTCGTGATTCTCTGCTATTTCATTATCAGGTACCCGGCATAATGCCGGCTCAGGATGCGTGCATGATAGTATAAATTCGTTGACAAATATAAATTCCTGAAAAATACAATTTGAGATGAAAGAAACCGCCATCAACTCCCGCACTGAGCTATACTGCATATTCGGAAATCCCGTGCGTCACTCCATATCGCCCCTCATGCATAACGCCGCCTTCAGCGAAACCGGCATTGATGCTGTTTATCTCGCGTTTGAACCCTTATCGATACGCGACGCCGTCTCAGCCATGAAATCCCTCGGCATCAGGGGCGCGAGCGTAACCATCCCGTTCAAGATTGATGTCATCAGGCATCTTGATGATATTGATCCCCTTGCCGCCAGCATTGGATCGGTCAATACGCTCGTGAACAGTGCGGGCAGGGTTTCAGGTTATAATACCGACGGGTATGGCGCTGCCCGTTCCATTGAACAGTGCGGCGTCAGACTGGATGCAATTACCTGTCTGATCATAGGCAACGGCGGTTCTGCACGGGCGATCGCCTTTACGCTTGCCGATAACGGAGCTTCCATTATCATCGCCGGCAGGAATGAAAGCCGGATAGCGGGGCTCGCCGCTGATTTGCAAAAAAGGTCACCATCCGCCCGGTCAATACTCTTGGAAGATCTGGACACCTCTTTCATGGACTCAGTCGATGTCATAATAAACACAACACCAGTCGGCATGACCCCGGATACGGGTTCGACACCCGTCGACACTTCGCTGATCAACGCCCGCCATGTCGTTTTTGATATCGTATACGCGCCTCATGAAACAATGCTCCTTGCCGCTGCCAGGGAACGGGGCTGCCGCGTCGTTTATGGCGTTGACATGCTGGTCTTCCAGGGGGCCCGCCAGTTTGAACTTTGGACCGGCAGGAATGCCCCGGTTGAAATCATGCGTCGCGCTGCGCATCAGCATATCCAGACCGCGCCATGATACAGGAAAAACTCGCCGGGTTTTTAAATAACGAAAGCTTCTTTGATGGAAGATGCTACGAGCTGCGCGATATCGAGGTATTGCTCAACCATTTCGGCAATCCCCACCTCACTGTCCCCGCGATCCATATAGCGGGTACCAACGGGAAAGGGTCCGTGGCTTATATGCTTAACAGCATTTTTTCCGCAGCCGGGTACAGGACCGGACTGTATACATCCCCTCACCTTCTTGAGATCAATGAACGGATCATACTGGGAAATGAAACGATCGATGATGAGCCATTCACCCGATACATCGATGAAATAATCGAATATACCGATTCGAACTCCTCCATCAAGCCCACCTATTTCGACGTGTTAACAGCCATTGCCTTCCGTTATTTCAGTGATTGCCATGCCGAATTCGCTGTCATTGAGACCGGACTCGGGGGTCGGTTTGACTCGACCAATGTCATAATTCCCCTTTGTTCCATTATTACTGACATCTCGCGTGATCATATAGGCATTCTTGGCAATACAATCAGGGAGATCGCGAAAGAAAAAGCCGGAATTATCAAAGAGCGGGTGCCCGTTATTACCTCCAATACCGATCCGGAATCTCTTGTACCTATTCTGGAAAATGCATCACTCAGGAATTCGCCCCATTATTTATTTTCAAAGGATTTCCGCGCTCTTAATATAGTCGAAAAGGATTCTGGGTACCGCTTCGATTATTCCCTTGAAGCCGATTTATCAGCCGAAATCCCGGGGATTGACCTGAATCACCCCCTGGGAAGGCAGATTGACAACGCATCCTGCGCGATCACCTCCGCGATCATCACGAAGCGGCATTTTCCCGGCCTTAACGATAATGCAATCAGGAATGGTATAGGTTCTTTTTCCGCACCGGGCAGGTTCCAGATCCTCTGCCAGAACCCCATGGTGATTTTCGATCCTGCCCACAATGAAGGAGCCCTGAAAGAAATGATATATCTGCTGAAACGCAAATTTCCCGACCGGGCTATCGCTGTTATCATGTCTCTCATGAAAGACAAGGATATCACCGGGATAATGTCATTGCTGGCTGCGAACGGGATAAAAGCCTGCTACTGCGTATTGAACGACCAGCGCTGTTTCATCCCGCGGGATGGGGAGTATGCTGATGTCATCATTAAAATTTTTAATTCTGAAGAAAAAAGACTTTATGCTGAACTGGACCGGAGGATATCCGCGGATTCTCTTTTTTTCTTTACCGGGTCATTCCGTCTATACCGTACAGCGCTTACATATGCAGGTCATATTTGCACAAATTGTTCTTGAAATTCATTTAACCGTCGTATAGAATAACATAAAAATTATTTTTCCCGGGAAACCAATGAGCGGAAAACCAGATACCGAAATATTTGTAAGCCAGATTAAAAATACAATAAGAGCATGGTCTGACGGCTCGCTGTCATTTGACAGGGCAAAATTCGCATATAAAAAGCTTCATGAACAATATCTGAAGATTGAGCGTAAATATATTTCTGAAAATACCCGTGGATTTTTAAAAGGTCTTTTGCATAATCACAATATTGCAAATAGCGCAACCCTGACAGCGCTATTCAGGGCTAATGATGATTCAGTTTCCACCCTGGCGTATGCGGGAGACGCCATACTTCTGAATGCCATCCCCGAATTATTACAGGAAAAATCCAAGGACATCGAAAAGGATTCAGTTATACAGATGCGTCTCGGCGAACAGACCGGTCAATCGTTTTCGCTTTTCCTGAAACGCATTGTCATTGGCCGTGAAACTATCGTGATCGCCGCTGTTACATCGACGCCGTTATTCAACAGCGGTGATTTTGAACTTCTTTCAGAAATACTTTCATTGGTGTTTAAAAAAAACCGTGATCTCCTTGCTCCGGTCACGCTCAATTACATACATGATATATCTTCTCAAATATCTCGTCTCTTCAATGGCGGTAAAGACGGCCCGGTTTTTACCGACCATTTCATCCTTTACAATCCGCCTGGAGCATTTACCGGAGCAGGTATTCATAATATTATTGACTACTCACATTTTATAATTAATACACTTAAAATGACCTATCCGGCGGATGCTCATATTTTTACGGTATCATTGAAAAATTATTTCGTGCTCTACGATGAAAAAACAAAAATGGGGCTGGGTATCAAGCGAAACAGGATTGATTTTGACTACCACGGCAATAACATCCCCTACAAGGTTATTCATACTGAAATAGGCACCCAGCAGCAACTGTACCTGTTTCTTGAAGCATTATAGCCGGGAGAATGCCCGGCCTGATCCTCCATGCGCGACAGGAGTAATCCATGAGACGCAGACAGGTTGTCGTAATAGGATCATCAGAAGAGACGGGTTACAAGGATGAAGCCCATTCTATCGGCGCCTTCATAGCCAGTCGGGGTTTTGTACTTATCACCGGGGGCCGCGGAGGCATCATGGAATCCGTGTCGCGCGGCGCCGCCGAGCACGGAGGCACCGTCATCGGCATTCTGCCCGGCGAAAACCTTGACCTTGCGAATCCCTACTGTTCGATCGTGATTCCCACGGGGATGGGATACGCGCGTAATGCCGTCAACATCCTCTCCGCTGATGTAGTCGTGGCCATCGGCGGAAAATCAGGTACGCTATCGGAACTGGCCTACGCTAAAACATTCGGCAAACCGGTCATCTGCTGCGTTTTTGCCGGCGGATGGAGCGCTTCATTGCCCCTCATCCATATAGACGGTCAGGAGGACGGTTTAATTATGCAGGCGGAGAATCCGGACGAGGCCTGCAGGCTCATTGAAGAAATACTGAACGGGAGCCAGGCATGAAAGAAGCAATGACCATGACGGAACCTTCTGCTTATTCTGCGCGCGCATCATCAAATGCCACCCATGTCCTGGCAATCGACCTCGGGAGCGGAGGCCCAAAGGCCGCAGTCATATCCGATTCAGGGGAGATCAGGGCAAGCGCATCTGAAAAAACCTCCCTGCACCTCCTTCCTCATGGAGGCGCTGAACAGGACCCCGGGGAATGGTGGACCTGCGTTAAGAGTGTTGCCAAAAAGGCCATAAGCGCGTCCGGCGTCTCTCCTGAACAGATCGCGGCTGTCACCTGCGACTCGCAGTATTTTGTGATCGTACCCGTTGATGAAAACGGGGAGGCCCTCATGAACGCTCTTCACTGGCTTGATTCGCGGGGCGGGCCGTATAACCGCAGATTGATACGCGGAATTTTAAATATTGAGGGATACGGGATTTCCAAGCTCATCAGATGGATCTGGCTGTCCGGCCTTGCGCCGAGCAAAACAGGTATCGATTCCATTGGCCATATCCTCTTCCTGAAGCATGAGCGTCCCGATATCTACCGTAAAACATGGAAGTTCCTCGAGCCCATGGATTACCTTAACCTTCGCCTGACCGGGAAGTGCGTGGCCTCGCAGGAAACCATGGTGCCCCTGATGGTCGTGGACAACCGATCCTGGGGAGTGACCGATTACCATGACGGGCTGCTGAAGCTCGCCGGACTTGACCGGGACAAGCTTCCCGACCTGGTGACCAACAAGGCCTTTATCGGAACCCTCCTGCCGGAAGTTGCCAGGGAACTCGGACTTTCGCCGTCGACACGGGTGATCGCGGGGTCCAATGACACCAATGCTTCTGCAATCGGGTCCGGATCAGTCCGTGATTTTGAAGGGTTAATTTACATAGGGACGTCACTTGTCCTGGCCTGTCACCTCCCCTTTAAAAAAACAGACATATTTCACTCGATAACAACTATGCCCAGCCCTCTCAGGGACAAAAACCTCCTGCTTGCCGAGCAGGGCACGGGGGGCAAGGCCCTTGAGCATTATCTGAACAGCATGGTGTACGTGCGTGACGATTTTGACACCGGCCCCCTGCCGGACGACGCGTATCTCCGAGCAAACAGTATCGCGGCAAAGGCCCCGGCCGGAAGCAACGGTGTCATATTCATGCCCTGGCTTAACGGAACCATAACGCCCGAGGAAAACGGCAATGTCCGGGGCGGTTTTTTCAACCTTTCCCTTACGTCGAACCGTGCCCACACGACCAGGGCCGTCATGGAAAGCCTCGCTTTTAATAATCGGTGGACCATGGAAGTAGCCGAAAGGTTCATCGGTCAGAAATTCATGAGCTTCAGGTTCGCCGGGGGCGGCGCCCTTTCTGACCTGTGGGCCCAGATCCATGCAGATGTACTGGGCGTTCCGATTCACCAGGTTGACGATCCCTCACGCACGACCCTTCGCGGCTCAGCCATGCTGGCCGTCAACAAGCTCGGTCTTAGAACCATTGAGGAACTGCCCGGACTGATTAAAATAAGGCATATCTTTAAACCTGATCCTGCCAACAGCGCCGTATACGATACAATGTTCAGGCAGTACCGGCAGTTATTCATACGCAATAAAAAAATATTCACAGCATTGAACAGCATGCAGCAATAACGCGTTTAACGCAGGAGGAGCAATGTCAGACCAGCAGGAATTCAAAGATCCTTTCAAGCCGTATAAAGGTCGTTTTCAAAGCTACGAGCGCCTTCCGGCCGAGGGCCGCGATAAAGACGACATTATCAAAGAGCTCGCGGTCATGTCAGAAGAAGAAAACCTGAAATGGAAGAACGGCAGGATTTCCGGTACGTACTATCACGCCGGGGACGATCACCGGGAATTTCAGAATGAAATATTTTCCCTCTATTCCCATGTAAACGTGCTCCAGGTTGACCTGTGCCCGAGCATGTCGAAATTCGAAAGCGAAATCATTTCGATGACAGCCAGGATGCTCAACGGTGATGCCGTAAAAGCGAACAATCCCGATGATGAAATATGCGGCTCCGTTACCTTCGGCGGCAGCGAAAGCATCATGATGGCCATGAAGGTTTACCGCGACATGGGCAGGGCTGAAAAGAACATAACGGCGCCTGAGATCGTTCTCCCGATAACAGCGCACCCCGCATTTCACAAGGCGGGCGAGTATTTCGGCATCAAGATGGTACTCGCGCCGGTGAATGAAACGGACTTCCGGGTCATACCCGGGGAGGTGAAAAAGCTGATCAACAAGAATACGGTCGCCATTGTCGCCAGCGCCGGCAACTATCCCTACGGCCTGATAGATCCCATGGATAAACTATCCGACATTGCCCTCGAGCACGGGATCGGGTTCCATATAGACGGCTGTCTTGGCGGTTTCATACTGCCATGGATAGAAAGGCTCGGTTACCGGGTGCCTGTCTTTGATTTCCGTTTGCCCGGCCTGACATCGATGTCAGCAGATACCCATAAATTCGGTTTCGGCCTTAAAGGCAATTCAGTCGTCCTGTACCGCAACCTTAAACTGAGAAGGTATCAGTTTTTCCAGATGTCCCACTGGCCTGGCGGTATCTACGCGTCACCGTCAATGACGGGAAGCAGGTCCGGCGGCCTTACGGCCTCCACCTGGGCCACGATGGTGTATCTCGGCGAAAGCGGGTACCTCAAGGCTGCTTCATCCATCATGAAGATAGCGGACCGTATCAAGGAAGGCGTCAAAGGCATCAATGAACTTGAAATAATCGGCGACCCGACGTTCCTGGTCAGTTTACGTTCCAGTAAGGTTGATATATTTCATGTTAACGACTACATGATATCGAAAGGATGGCGGTTCAACGGGCTTCAAAACCCGCCGGCCATTCATTTTTGTGTCACCATGCCACAGACTCTTGTACCGGGCATTGCCGATACGCTTGTTGAAGATCTTCGCGCCGGTGTCGAGTATGCCATATCAAGGGCCGGAACACCTGCCCGGAGCAGCGCTTTATACGGATTATCCGGCTCACTGGAAGGGCGATCCCAGCTTGTACAGGTCCTTTACGGCACATTTGAACATCTTTTCAGGGTTTGAGTCGGATCAGGGGAGAAGTTTTGCGTAGTATTCCACCAGCGATCGGTCATCTGCATTCACAAGGCCGTTGCTTGTTGATACAATGGAATTCTTTTCGAGGTACCGCAGGCCCTTCTTTACTATTTTTGCCGGGCTGTAATCAAACTGGCGTCCCGCCTTCAGCATGCGATCCTTTACCAGTTTCAGTAAGGTATCGGATCTGATGGTGTAATTACTGTCCGCAAGAATTCTGCAGATGATATAATGCGGGAATATTTTACGGTCCTTGTCCCACGTCCCCATAACGATAGACGGTATTCCCATTATTATATATGGACGTTTCGTGTACTCTGAAAGGAGCAGTGGCATAGAAAAATGCACCTGTGTCACATCGGATACTAATTCCCGGTACCGTATGGCACCATCACGCAATCCAGCCGGCTTTCCGAGGTATGAAACCTCCACCGGCACCAGCGCGACTTCGGCAGTGTGTTTATACATGCACTCTGACACAGCCGCAATGAACGCATCCCTGCCTTCGCCTATTTCCACTCCCCGCGAGTATGATGCTGAATAGAGCATGGGCACGCCATGTCCCGCCATGGTCGACATATATTGCACCAGCGTTTCCCGGTAAACTGTATTATCGAGCCTTTCTTTATCCACGATAAAACCGCCGCACCTTTTTATTAGAAACCTGTCTCGTCCGCTGTATATTTCAGAACTTACAAAAAAGCGCGGGAAAGGCAGGCCTTTCATTGCTATTGCCAGCATGATCATGAATGAGTCAAAAACGCCCGTGCAGGAATTGACATACAAAATATTTACGTGTTTGCCGATTTTTTTTATCTCAGCCTCGCGGCCTGACGTTATCAGGCGACCATGTTTTCCCCGTAGAGTATTTACCATGCGGATGAAAAAGAGGAAAATTATTGTGATCCACTTGAAAGCAGGGGCATAATTATCGCTTATGCCGTCTATATACAGTTCAACAAGCGGCCTCAGAGATTCCGAGTATTTTTCTTTTGTTAAGGAGCTTATGATTTGTTTCTCATTACTGTCGGTTCGGGAGCCGGATGCCGCGTACTCTCTGATTTCTTGTATTATATCATCCGGGTTGTACGGCAGGAACCGGTTCTTCTGTTTCGAGACAAACTTGTCCATCACGCGGGATATTATCATTTCACGGAACACCGTGCCCTTTATCCTTTCAAGTCCCCGTTTCCGCTGGGAAATCTGTATTTTCGTATTGAAGAACAGCTCATCGAATCTTGCCGGATTTTTTATTGTCTCGATCAGCAGTGACGGATCTTTCTTGTTCAGCAGCACTTCATAGAGGGCACGGTATACCGGTATAGGCACATGAGCGTTTTCAGCAAGCTCAATGAGCGGTTCAATGGCGTAAGCGCCTTCGGCAAGGTAATTCACTTTTCCGCCAATGCGCTCGATGACGCTCGCAGGCCTTATCCGCAGGACGACCCGGTCCCATATATTCAGGGTTCCTCCCTTCTTTATTATCTGGCCGGCGATATCGCTGCCGAACCTTCTGTTCCGGCTGTGTACGCTCAGGGCCGTCGCTACCAGGTCCCCGAGGCCGGATATGTCCATGATAGCTTCTTCGCTGATGCCGAATATCTTCCCCAGCAGTACCATCTCCTTGAGGGCCTCGGAGATGAGCGCTCCCGCGAGGTTGTCCCCGCAACGGGGCAGAGCGCTTATCATACCGGCCGCTATGGCAGCGGGGTTCTTGAGCGTGCCGCCCACCTCTACGGCGCGTATGTCCTCCGTTTCACGAGCCTGCACGTATTCCGAGTTGAGAAGCTCGGCCATAACGCTCCTTGATTCTGCGGAAAGGCTGCCCACATTCAAACAGGTATGGAATCTCCGGGAAACCTCCTCTGCGTGGCTCGGTCCCGAGATAGCCGTTATTTTACCGGCCATATGCGGTATCGCTTTTTCCATGGTCTGCGATATAGTGAGCACCTCTCCCTGAATTTTGCAAAAACCCTTGGTAAGGAATCCGACATACATGTCACCGGTTATGTACCGGGCCATCTTTTGCGAAACATCGAAGGCTGCCTTGGATGGAGTCGAAAGAATGATCACGTCCGAGCCCTCGACAGCTTCCTTTAAAACATTCGTGGCTATTATATTCGCGGGGAGCAGTATCTCCGGCAGGAATTCAGAATTCTCATGTTTGGAATTTATTGAAGCGGCGACAGATTTCTCATAGGCCCACATTATTACGGTGAGATGGGGTTTCGATTCGGCGATATTTTTCGCTACCGCGGTGCCCCATGAGCCCGCGCCGATCATGGCGATTTTTTTAATCTGGCGCATTGTATGCCTGTTTTATGCCGGATAATCCATGCTGGCAGCATGCTGCCCCGGCTCCTTAGGCGTGATCCAGATAATCCTTGAGTTTTCGCGCTCTGGTCGGGTGCCGGAGGCGACGCAGCGCCTTGGCCTCGATCTGGCGAATCCGTTCCCGGGTGACCTTGAAAACGTATCCCACCTCTTCAAGCGTGTGGGAATAACCGTCGTCCAGGCCGAAGCGCATGCGGATGACTTTCTGTTCGCGAGCGGGAAGCGTGGAAAGCACGGTGTTGATCTGCTCGGACAGGAGACGGTACGCGGCCGTGTTCGCCGGCGAATCGACTTCTTTATCCTCGATGAAATCACCCAGCAGTGAATCCTCTTCCTCGCCTACCGGCGTTTCCAGTGAAATGGGCTCACGCGCCACGTTCTTGACCGCCTTGACCTTACCGACAACCCATCCAAGCCTGTCCGAAAGCTCTTCAGGCGAAGGCTCCCGTCCGAATTCCTGCTGGAAAAGCCTTGTCTCCCTCATGACCTTGTTAATCTGTTCGATCATGTGCACCGGCACCCGTATAGTCCTTGCCTGGTCGGAGATGGCCCTCGTGATCGCCTGGCGTATCCACCAGGTCGCATAGGTCGAGAACTTGTAACCTTTCTTATACTCGAATTTATCAACCGCCTTTATGAGGCCTATATTTCCTTCCTGGATCAGGTCAAAAAAATGCATTCCGCGGTTTGCGTATTTCTTCGCAATGGACACGACCAGGCGCAGGTTGGCGTTTATAAGCTCTTTCTTGGCAATGGATATCTTCTTTTGACCGGCGTTGATCTGCGTACCCCAGTCCATTATATCATCGGCAGTTGCTCCCGCCTCCTGTTCTATCCTGCGTATCTTGCGCTCGTTGTTGCGGACATTCTTTATAACCTCAAGGATTTCATCCTTGTTCTTTATACCCAGTTCTTTTACTATTTTTGTTATGCTCTCGCCCTTTTCAAGCTTGCGGGCCAGGTGTTTCAGCTCCTTGAGATCCTTGTGAAAATCCTTTTCGATATCAGTGAAAAACTCGTAGGTTTCCTGGATCCTCGCGACCATAGATTTTATCTTGGCTGACAGCTTGTTCACTTCGTTGTCGTTTATCTCAAGGTTCCGTATGGTCTTGCGTATGCTGGCCTTGGACGCCTCAATTTTTTCCTTGAATTCTTCAGCCTTCTTCGATTCGGGGTCGACCTTTTTCAACTTATTGCCGAACTGGATGATCTTATTGTCTTCCTCGATGATCAGCTTCATTGTTTCGTGGAATTTCTTTTCGAGCTTATCCAGGTCCACCGACGAAAAGTAGTAGAGACGGTTGACCTTCAGTACATCGGTGAGCTTTATCTTCCCGCTTTTTATCTTCGAATAATTTTTAATGAGGTCATTTATAAGAAGGGATGAATTATATACCGTTTCCTCGATGAGGATCTCGCCTTCCTCTATTCTCTTCGCCAGGTCAACCTCCTGGTCGCCCGAGAGAAGCGACACTTTCCCTATCTCCTTGAGGTACAGGCGGATGGGGTCGTCGACATGCGAGGCTTCAGATGTTGTCGTAAGGCTCTTCTTTGACGCCGCGGTACTTTTTTTCCGGACCCCCGGCACAGATTGGTCTTTACGTGTCGATTCCTCGACGACTTCTATCCCGAGCTGGTTGAGTAATATGAATACGTCATCGATTTTTTCAGAGTTAAGAAGCTTGTCGGGCAGTATATCATTGATCTCGTCATAGGTGACCTCCCCGTTGGTCTTACCTATTTCAATAAGCTTCTTAACTTCTGGAACGGCATCCAGTGTCATTTCTTTTTTACTCATGTCGCTGACTTATCCTTATATAGTGTTTGATTACGGTACTGTCCATGAACTTTCGTTTACGCCTGGTGATACTCCGGGATCACATGACCTTATTGTAGATGTATTGGGACAGTTTCTCTTTTTCTCTCCGCAAAACTTCTATTTCGGTTATATACTCATGGAAGCTTCCGCCGGGTGACGACTTGATTAAAGCGGCATACTTATCAATTTTATCGTCAATTTCACGGACTTTCATATTAATAAAAATTTCCGTGTATGCCGATCCTGGATTAACAACAGAAAAGTCTTCACTGAAAATTTGGTTCAAAAAATCCATTTCCTGGCCGTTTGAGAAAAAGTCAAATATTTTATCAATGGAAAAGTGTTGGTCGGAAAAATAGATTTCCGATATCTTTTTCAGAATATTCCGGGATAGTTCATCGGGAATATCATTGATAGAAAAATCAATTACGGCTTTTTCAATCAGCTCGGGGTAATGGCAGATAAGCTTTATAAGGTCCCTGTAGCTGCGGGTAATGAAATCAGCCTGTTCACTTTTAACTTCCTGTGCACTTTTCGACGTTATTTTCTGGTTGGCGAGATAATTCCTGAAATCCGACCGAACAGAATTCTCGTCCACGTCAAGCAGTGTGCTTATCTTTCTGATAAAAAAACCGCGCTCAGTTTCAAGCTTTACTTCGGCGATAGCAGCAAACAGCTGCTTCAGCGTGTTTACCCTTCCCAGGCTCATGTAATTATCCATGATGCGGGCTATCCTGAAATCAACCGGCCCCATGGCCTTGTCTACGACCGCCATTAATTCACGGGGTCCTTTTTTGGTCACATAATCAAAAGGATCATCTTCGGGAAGCATCCCGATCTTGATATTAACATTGGTATCCTCGGAAAGGTCCAGGGAGCGCACTGCCGCCTTGAGGCCCGCTGAATCAGCATCAAATAGAAAAACAATTTCCGTGCAATAGTGCCCCAGCATCTTAATCTGCTCCGACGTTATGGCCGTCCCCAGCGGCGCGACCACATTCTCAATGCCTGCCTGATGGCAGCCAATCACGTCCAGGTATCCCTCAACGATAATAACCCTGTTAAGCTCTTTAATCGAATCGCGGGCCCGGTTGAAGCCATACAGCACGTTTCTCTTTTTAAACAGCGGCGATTCCGATGAATTGAGATACTTTCTTGGATCATCACCGATGGCTCTCCCGCCGAATGCTATCACGTTCCCGGCGGCGTCGCTTATGGGAAACATGATACGGTTGCGGAACATGTCGTAATAGCTGTTGGCCCTCTTCTGGCTCAGCTTGATGAGCCCTATACTCTCGGCAATCTCCCGATCCTTGCCGGTTTTTATGATGGCACGAAACAGGAATTCCCATGAATCCGGGGCATAACCGATCTTGAATTCCGTTATGCTTTTGTGTGATATACCCCGTCCGGTAATATAGTCGAGTCCCTTTTTTCCGGCCGGGGTCTTGATATGACCGTGGTAGAGTTCCATGGCCTGCCGGTTTAACCTCTGCGCCGACTCCAGCAGCGTCGTATCGCCTTTCTTATCATCCCCGAGGTCAACCCCGACAAGGTCTGCCACGAACCTGACGCTGTCAGGAAACTCTAGTCGCTCCATTCTGGAAATAAAATTAAAGACATTGCCTCCCGTGTGGCACCCGAAACAGTAAAATATCTGCTTATCCGGTGAAACCGAAAAAGACGGGGTTTTTTCTTTATGAAAAGGGCATAATCCTATGTAATTCTTGCCTTTTTTCTTTAGTGAAGGGACATATCGTTTGACAATATCCTGAATTACAACCTTGCCTCTGATCAGGTCTAACGTTTCAGGTTGAATATACAATTTAACACCGTAACAGACTAAGGATTTGCACTTTCCAGAGGACCCCCGGCATATTGATTTTATCAGGAAATAATCGATATGCCCGGAACGCCAGACACCACAAATTCGGTCAGACATTGATATTTGTATCGAGGTGTCCTTTTGATAGTACAGTGAAGACAATTCGCGTGCTTTAATTAATAGATAATAAAAAATGATACCAGTGTCAATAGTATATAAAAAATATTTATTAATTATATAAAAAATTGACTATAAAAATAAATGAACCTTTACAATCATGTCGATATTCATTATATGGTTGCATTGTTGAAAAGTACCCTGGATGATTAACGACATAATTTCCGGGTTGATAAAAATTATCTTTTACATATTCATCACTGCAAGTAATTGTATCCATTAATTTCAAATCAGGAGAGAGGTTTAGAATGAAAAAAATTGGTATTTTGCTGTTTCTCACTGGAGGATTTCTATTCATCAGCAACCTGCCACATAAGATATTCCAGTATTCCAGCAGCAACCTTAAAGACAATGTCGTGGTCGCCCAGTTTTCCAGAGACAGAAGTGATGGTGGTGAAACCCGGGAAACAGGTTATAAGTATCCCGAATTCTACCGGGGAATATATCTTAACGTATCTTCCGCCAATAGCTTCAAGAAGCTCAAGAATTTAGTCGCAAAGGCCAGGGCGGCCGGTATAAATGCCATGGTTCTGGATGTGCAGAGCGCCAGGTTCGTG
Source organism: uncultured Leptospirales bacterium (assembly GCA_964654045.1). GTDB lineage: Bacteria > Spirochaetota > UBA4802 > UBA4802 > UBA5550 > RBG-16-49-21. The sequence continues at coordinate 261 of CAZZHU010000079.1, read as the reverse complement.
AAATGCATGGTTCCCGCTTCCCATGTGCAGTACTGCAGGGATAACGGGATTCACCCGATAGCCCGGATCGTTGTTTTTCCTGACGGTCTGAGAAAATATCCGGTGCCCGACAGCTATCTTGAAGACAGGATCGCAATAGCCGAGGATGCCTGTAAAAACGGCTTCAGGGAGATCCAGTTTGACTATATCCGTTTTCATGACTCGGGCAGCACAAGGCACCTTACCTACGGCCAGCGTTATAAGTATATAGAAGATATCCTG
>CAZZHU010000078.1:0-19632 GCA_964654045.1 uncultured Leptospirales bacterium | reverse complement strand
GAGAGCCACGCGCTGGCGCTGGCCGCCGGATAGCTCCCTCGGCTTTCTCCCGAGGAGGCCTTCAAGATCGAGTAGTCCGGCCACGCTGCCCACTTCCCTGTCAATCACGCTTTTGGGCGCTTTTTTCATGCGAAGGGGAAAGGCTATGTTTTCAAAGACCGTCATGTGGGGATAGAGCGCGTAATTCTGAAAGACCATGGCGACGTCACGCTCCTGCGGGGAGACGTTGTTTACCGTTGCGCCATCGAAGAGGATGCTTCCTCTCGTTGCCGCTTCCAGTCCGGCGATCATGTTGAGTATCGTCGATTTGCCGCACCCGCTCGGGCCGACGATGGTGAAGAATTCACCGTCCCTGATCACCAGATTCAGGTCATCTATGATGACCGAGCCGCCGAACATCTTCTGAACGCCCGTTATCCGTATTTCAGCCATCCCGCTATCCTTTCACCGCTCCTGAAGTCAGCCCCTCCACGATCTTCCGCTGAAAAAAAAGCACAAGAAGAATGATGGGCAGGGTCACAATCACCGATGCGGCTGCTATCTCACCCCACGGCATTTCATGGATTCCGGGGAACAGGGCTATGGCGACCGGGACGGTCCTCGCAGATGTTGATGTAAAGGTAAGGGCGAAAAGGAACTCATTCCATGAAAAAATAAAAACAAGAATCGCCGTGGTAACAACAGCCGGAAGCGACAGCGGGAGCATTATTTTCCAGTATATCTGGAAGGGCCGGCACCCGTCGATGCGCGCCGCATGGTAGATATCATCGGGGACGGTCCTGAAAAAATTCGTGAGGACCCACACGGTGAGGGGCAGTGAAAAAACCGTATGGGTCATGACAAGCGCCGCCAGGGTATCCCTCAATCCCAGGGTCCGGATGATAATAAACAGGGGACTCACCGTGGCGACGGGAGGGAACATTGACACCGAGAGAATAAAAGCCAGGACCAATGACGCGGAAGGAACCCTGAGCTTCGCAAGGCCGAATGAGCATGCCGAACCGAGCAGGAGCGAGAGAATTGTGGTCAATCCCGCAACAATCAGGCTGTTAAGGATAAATCGGGCAAATGAGTAGTCATGAAAAACAGACAGATAATGCGCCGCCGTGGGGTTCGTTGACACCAGAGGCGGCAGGACTGCAATCTCCCCGGAAGGCTTGATGCTGATTATCAGCTGCCATACCACCGGTCCGGCGCAGTAGAGCATAACAATAGCCAGTAACATATAGAAACCTGCCCGTTTAATCATGTCCTCCTCCCGGTCATGAGCCTGATGTAAAAGATGCTGATGCAGCCGGTGCAGAAAAAAACAACCAATGAAAGGGCGGAGCCGTATCCGAACTGGAGGGTCTGGAACAGGACCTTGTACGCGTATATTGAGACTGTTTCAGTCGAGTTGGCGGGCCCTCCGCCGGTGAGCACGTACACGGCATCGAACACCCTGAAGGCATCAAGGGTCCTGAACAGGAGCACCACCAGTATTACCGGCAGGAGCAGCGGAAGGGTAACGGACCTGAACATCTGCCAGGGCCCGGCGCCGTCAATCCTGGCGGCATGGTACAGCTCCCTCGGGATGACCTGGAGCCCTGCCGTGAGAAGTATCACGACAAAGGGGGTTGTTTTCCACACGTCAACGAATATGGCCGCATGGATCGCCCAGAAGGGGCTTCCCAGCCAGTTAATGTTTGCCCCCAGCAGATAGTTTAAAACGCCGAAATCCGTATTGAACATCAACTCCCACATCCTCGCCGAGACGACCGTCGGGATCGCCCAGGGAATAAGCACTATCGCCCGGGAAGCGCCTTTCAGCCTGAAGTACCTGTTGAGCAATACGGCAATGCCAAGCCCCAGGAGCAGCTCCAGCGCAACGGAGAGCCCGGCAAAGTAAACGGTATTCTTCAATGCGTTCCAGAACCGTTCATCACGGATAAGAAACAGGTAATTATCAAGGGCAATGAATTTTGATATGTTAAAAATGAGCAGCTTTCTATGCAGGCTGAGGTAGAAAACATACAGGACCGGGTAAACGGTTACCAGCGTCAGGACAATCAGCGCAGGCGCGACATACCGGATACCCCGTTCTTTATCTTTCATGCCCATCCTCGAGGATATGCCCGATCTGTTTCTGCGCCGATATCAGCGCCGCCTCCGGTGACCGTATGCCCGTTATTGCCGCGCTGAACCCAGGCTGCAGCACCTGGGAGATCATCATGTAGTAGGGGGTAACCGGCCGGGGACGCGCCTTCATGAAAACACGGAACAGCCCCGGTAAAAAAGGCTGCTTTGTTATCAGATCCCGGTCGCGATATAACGATTTCCTGACGGGATTGTAACCTGCGGTCAGAGAGAGCGTCTTCTGCGATTCCGGCGATGTGAGGAATCTGATGAATTTCATGGCTTCAGCGGGACGTTTTGTATTTCTGTTTATTCCCACCTGCCAGCCGCCGAGTGTGGAGCAGGTCCCTCCTTCTTTGAACGATGGAAGAACGGTTACGCCGACTTTACCCTTCACCGGTGAGTCTGCCGCGTTGAACAGGTTCCAGGCGTAGGGCCAGTTTCTCATGAAAACCGCCTTGCCCTTTCCGAATATATGCCTGCACGGTTCTTCCGTCATTGTCGTCACCAGCGAGGGGGAGACCCTGTAGCGATATATCAGATCATGCATGAACCGCAGGGCATAGATGTTCTCCCCACTACTGATCACCAGTCTATCGCCATCGATAATGTCTCCATTATTGCTCCAGATAAACTCGAGAGCGTTGCACACGAGCCCCTCATATTGCTTTCCCTGCCATATAAACCCGTACAGGCCGGGGTCCCTGGACATCACAGCCCGTGAGACGGACACCAGATCAGCCCATTTTTCTGGTGGCTTATAACCGTATTTCGCAAGTATGTCTTTTCTGTAAAACAGCAATCCCGCGTCAATATACCAGGGTATTGCGAATATGCGGTTATCAAATGTCACGGCCCGGATCGGACCGGGGAAAAAATCGAGCCGTTCCTCCGGCGGGAGCATTTCGGAAACATCCATCAGCCATCCCGCCCTCGAAAACTCGGGCACCCAGATGACATCCATGCTCAATACGTCAAAATCGGCGCGGCCCCCCTCGAGATTTGTCACATAGAACTGGTGCTGCTCATCGGTCGATGCCGGCAGCGTTTCATCCCCGACAGAAATTCCCGGATTCCGCTCCTCGAATCGTCGCAGCAGCATCCTGAATTCTTCCGGGTCGCCTGAAATTTTACCATGCTTGAAAACAATCCGGACCCTTGATGCCGAATCGTTTTTCTCCGATGAACAGTTCGGCACAATAATTAATACAGAAAACGCCAGTAACGCAAGATACGGCATACAAGCGCTCATGATTTTTTCTTTTTTACGAATTGTCTTCCTCGACAGCCTGCTTGAATTTTTTCTGAAAACCGGGCAGTGCCGCACGTATACGCACCCATCCCGGCAGCATGGGGACACCGATCGGATCTTCCATGAACTCGGCCACCCCCTGTTTGAGGGCCTCGACGAATATCTCGGTATTGACCACTTCCTCGTGCCGGTCATAGGTGAGACCGTTGAACATGGCCAGGGCATTGTATTTTTCTATGGCAAAACGCGATTCCTGTATATAGGTAGCGAGGAGCGTTCTGAAGAACGAGCCGGACATTACGATACCATCCTGGGTGAGAACCTTGAAAAGGGTCTTCGCTATTTCGTTGGACATGCGAAACAGGCCGGTATCGCGCTGCATCTTGTCGATATTCTGATGCTTGTGATCATACGTGTCCTGCAGCTCAACCTGGGCCACCCTGTTGACCGTTGTCTTCGAATATATCTCGCTCAGCATGGAAACCTCGAGGCCCCACGTCGGTGATATGCGGAGGCTGCGCGCCAGGGTGGCTATGAAGGCGAATTCGCCGGAAAGGGCGAATCGAAAGCTGTCGAGGAACTCGAGAAACCTGTTATACCCAAGTATTTTTTTCAGGGAGCGGATGAGGGGCGTGTAGAAGAGCCGCGTGACGCGCCCGTAAAACCTGTCCGTGGCCCTGGCGTAATAACCCTTGCAGAATTCATAGTCAAGGGCGGGATGCACCACGGGGTAAAAGAGCCGCGCCACCAGTTCCCGTGAGTAGTTAACGATATCCGTATCATGGAGGCCGATGGCATAGGTGTCCCTATCCGCAAGAATGTAGCCGAGTGTCATCCATACCGATTTTCCCTTGCCCGGAGTGGTAAGATCGAAATCAGCATCTGATAATTCCTTGTACAAGGACAGCAGGCGGGGACCATCATGCCACACCACTTTTACTTCTCCAGGAAGTTCGGAAACTTTTTTTCTGGCAATGGCGAACTGCTCCGCATTGGCGCGGTCGAGGGAGAAAATTATTTTTGAAACATAATCTATCTTTTTCAGCTCTTCGATGATCCTGGGCATGGCTGGTCCCTCGAATTCCGAGAAAAGAGCGGGGAGCAGGAGGACCATGTTGCGAATCTGGGCAAACTGCCGCAATTCATCCTCAATGGCATCGATCGGCCTCTTGCTTATGTTCTGCAGCGTCGCTATTGTTCCGTTTTGAAAAAAATCCGCCATGACATCCTCCTGGTGATTTTTCAGTTATTGACCGCCGTCAGCGTTCTATTAAATAAACAGATTGAAAAAGGATTTCGTGAAATTCAATTAACAGCGCCAGCATAGACAGTGGCGTATTGTATTATCATGTCTAGCGCTGCCAGATGTTTCTTATAATAAAATTATATTCTTTTCCCCGTTATTTGTCAATAGTTAAAATAAAGATTTCTTTCTGTTCGGCTCGATTCAGTTGCAACCATCACCCTGCAGTAAAACCGCGATCCAAATAAAACAGTACGGCATGCAGATCACATCAGATATTATTAATATTTTTAATTTGCCAGATATGACCGGTTCCGTAGCATAGTCAATGCTTCGCATGACAAAAGATTTCACGCAGATAGATGACAAAACCCGGCACAAATGCGGCATGATAAAACCAAATAACACGCGGGAGGCGATTCCATGAAAAAACACAATATCCAATTCCCTCCGGTTAAAACAGGACATCTTAACCAGGACGAGGCGTATTTTTACCTGATGCGCGACAATGAAAAAGAAAAAATACTATTCCACGATTATGATAAGATATATCAGGTCCAGGGACTGTACGAACAGCTTTTTTATGACAGACTGAAATGCGTCTCCCCCAGGAAAGTTACCGATGCCCTCAAGCATGTTATCGACATGAATGGAGAGAATTTTTCGGAGATGAGGGTCCTTGATTTTGGCGCCGGCAACGGCATGATGGGTGAGGAAATAAAAAAAATCGGGGTCTCAAGACTTGTGGCAGTTGATATTCTTGAACAAGCTAAATCCGCGACGGAAAGAGACCGCCCCGGCATATATGATGAATATTTCGTAAAGGACTTCACCCGTCTGACGGAAGATGACCGGGAAGAGATACGGTCATGGAACCTCAACACCCTGACGACTGTTGCGGCACTTGGATTCGGGGACATCCCTCCCATAGCGTTTATAGAGGCCCTTAACTTGATCAATGATGAGGGTTGGGTCGCCTTTAACATAAAAGAGACATTCCTGAGCAATGCTGATTCAAGCGGTTTTTCTCAATTGATCAAGGAGCTGGTTTTTTCCGATTATTTAAATATAAATCACCTGGAACGCTACAGGCACCGTATTTCAATAGAAGGGCACCCCCTGTATTATTTTTCAATAGTCTGCTGGAAATACTGCACTATCCCGGAAAATATCATTAAGAAATTCAAGTGCTGACATGCCGGACAATGGTCGATCAACTCGCGGACCCCTCCTTCACGGCAGACATCGCGAAACATTGCTGATCTCCATTCTATGACGTCGAAGACGGAGCCTCTTGTGATAACCAACCATGATGCGGAACCGTTTTTTAATTGACTTTCGTCAATAATCAATGGTAGCATATACATGCCATTCAACAATGAGAAGAAATCAGTTCCATGGAACATGAAGCAATAATCCGCACCATTATAATCACAATTATCGCAGGTACGACCAGCATTGTCCTTTCAGACAGGCTCAGATTCCCGGCTATTATTCTTTTTTTCCTTTGCGGCATTGCCCTGGGCCCCTACGGGATCGGGCTGATACAGCCCGCCTCTCTCGGCGGCGGCCTCAATATTCTCATCACCCTTTTTGTCAGCATAATCCTTTTCGAAGGCGGACTGTCGCTGAATATTTCGCTATTAAAATCAATACGGGCCCACCTCGCCAGGCAGATAGTGCTGACAATCGCCATAACCATGACGCTGAGCTGGCTTGCCGCCGTCTATATTGCCGGCCTGCGCCCTGATCTTGCGCTTATATTCGCATCCCTGACCGTTGTTACCGGACCGACGGTTATCAAGCCAATTATACGTAATCTTCCCCTGAGAAAATGCGTCAAAACGTTTCTCAACGGCGAGGCGGTCCTCATTGACGCCGTCGGCGCGGTCCTGGCGATTGCCGTGATCGAATATTTCGTTTCCCGTCAGGTGGCGGGTCTTACAATCCTCGGTTTTCTTTTATCCATCGTGATCGGCGCCGCACTGGGGGCTGCCTGCGGCATATCGGTAAAAATGCTTCTGATCAAAACACGGCTGATCCCGGCTCCGACCAGGAGCATTTTTACCCTCGGGATGCTTTTTTTCGTCTTTTTTGTTTCCGAGCTCCTTTCTTCGGAATCGGGATTGATGGCGGTGGCAGTCTTCGGACTGGCGCTGAGCACCATTGATTACAAGGACAAGGAAAAACTGCTTTCCTTCAAGGAACAGATATCAAAAGTCGTTATCTCGCTGCTCTTCATCCTGCTGTCGGCCCATTTCAACATAACGTTGTTATCCGAGCAAGTGCTGCCGGGCCTGGCGGTCGTCGGAATAATTATCCTGGCACGGGTCCCGACTGTTCTTGCAAGCACCGCAGGGGGAATATTCACGATGAGGGAGCGTTTTTTTATGGGATGGGTCGGGCCGCGTGGCATTATCGCACTCTCGGTTGCTTCGATCGCGATAATCAAGCTGGAATCCGCCGGCCTGCACAATACGGAGATCATCGAGATACTTATATTCATGCTGATATCGGTTACTGTGCTGATCCAGGGCCTGAGCGCCGGTGCGCTGGCACGGAAGCTCGATATCGGAATCACCGGCGACAAGAACATCATCATCCTGGGGATAAATCCCACCACGATCGGGATGGCACTGCACTGGCAGCAATATCAGAATGAAGTCCTTTTTGTGGACTCGAACCTTTCAAACTGCCTCCTTGCCGAAAAGGAGGGTTTTTCATACATACACGGAAACGGCCTCGCCCCGGATACCTTTGCCGGAATCGATGTTGATGACTATTCATCCGTTCTGGCCGCATCTGCCAACAATGAAATAAATGTTCTCTTCTGCAGATTTCTTAAAGAAACCTATGGAGTAAAAAATCTGTATGTCATTCTAACCGAAAAAGCCGGGGAGGAACTTTCAGAAATTATACAGTCCGAAGGGATCAATACGGCATGCACCTGTCTCCTGGCGTCCAGGTCCACGACTTTTTTTAATGCAATTAAAGAATACTTCACGACAAAAAAGCCGGTCATCAAAGAAATAACCGTCACCAGCGAATCCTTTCTGCAGAACAATCCCGACGAATACCCGATCCCGGAAAGCATCTTCATCCTATTCGTGGTACGAAACATTAGAAATTGTCATGTTTATTATAACGGCTTCAAGCTGGAAAAAAACGACACCCTGTGCATCATCATGAATGACGAATCAGTATCGGCGCAGTTGGATGCCTTCTCGCTGCAAACCCCGTCCACCCCGGCCGAACCAGGTTAAAAATAAAAGGCACTGCATCGCCGGACGGTTAATTATAAGTTATTTTTAAGCCAAGCATTAATTCAAAAATCATGCTTTTCGAAGAATAATTGTCAAGATCCCTGAGAACCATGTTGTATTCGAATTCGGAGAAGTAGCCCCGGTAGCTGTTGCTCATGCTCTGCTGGGCGTTGTAAGCCCGCTGGGGCAGGAAGCCGCCGGCTGTCAGAAACACTGACAGGATGTTGCGGAACCGGTATTCTGCGCCTATATTAACCTCATCCCCGAACCATGTTGTGCCGCGGCCCCGCCAGTACATCACCTTCGTGGTGCCGAAATGGAGCAGCTTCAGCTGCATGATCAGGGAATCCAGCACCGTGTACCGGAACTTCAGGCCGCAGCCGTAGAGGCCATACCACTGCGATTCGCCGCTGCCCCGCAGCGCGAGACCGCCCGTGGAATCAACGGCGATAAATGAAAAATCATGGGAGCTCTTTATCTGCTGGAAAGAGATGCCCGAAGAGGGCCTGTCGGGGTCACCGGTTGCCCCTTCGGCAATGAGAGAACACTGGAGGTCCCGGTTGTCGAAACCGGTTTCGAATTCAAGGAGGCCTGCCCTGATGCTCGACCTGCGGAGCAGATAGAACTGGTTCCTCACGTAGATATGCCCTGCGTTGAAAATACCGCCGCATCGGAGAAACCACCTGCCGGAAATGATCTTCAGGTGCAGACCGAACCAGTGGAGGGACCCCTTCCTGCCGTCGCCGGTGAGGGTTGTGACCGGATCGAAAGTGTCGATTGTATAAATGCCGGCGGTTCGGTCATACCTGAAATTCAGGGAATCCAGGGAAAGACGGTTTGAAGTGTACCGGTCATCCTCCCACACGTAATACGCCTCACCGCTGATTATTGAGCCGATGGAGAATTTTGTCCCCAGGAAAAGGATGTTGTCCATCACGTATACCGGCATGCCGGATTCGTGGCCGAAGGTATCATTGGCATCGTCAAAAGCCCTGATGTAACCGGCGTAGATGTTTGTCTTAATCCTGGGAAAGTGATGGGCGTACTGGAGCCCGGTGGCGTCCCTGGCGATGATATAACCGCCGGGCAGACTGAAGGGCATCAGGCCTATTGAGAATTCCGAATTATCATTCGGCATGAATACCGCGTAGACATCCCGCGGAATGAAATCCCCTTTGCCTGAAGCGATCGATGAAATCCCCTTTCCGAATATGGCACTGATATCAAAGACAGTCCTGATCTCTATCTCGGGAATAAGGGATATGTTGAGGCGGTTTCTGAAAAAGAGATCCAGGTAGTTGATATTTTTATAATTGCGCTGCAGCGGCAGTTTATCCGGCACATAAGTCCGTCCCGCGATATCCCACATCTGTATCCTGAAAAAACCTGAAAGGTCAATCCGTTCCATGAAGGTATCGAGAGTCGATCCCGTTAAGACGGACGGGACCATAAGGACAATGAACAGTATCGCTGTTTTACATTTCATGAAATTACATGTTTCCGCCGGAGTATTTTTTCAACCATTCATCCATCAGCCCCAGGCGGATGATTTCGTCGACGAAAAGGTCAACCTGGTTTTTTAGAATGGAATCGCCGAAGGGAAGACCAATGCACAGGTTTTCGGTCCTGCTGCCCCCCTTCAGGAGGACATAGGAGCTTCTCAGTTTCGCGCTGTTGCTGAACATATACTCCAGGTAGAGGGAGTCATGGACGAACCCGTTGACGCTTCCTTTCCTGAGCAGGGCGAGGCCCTCTTCGTTGGAGCCGATCAAAACCCGGGGCATGTCTGGAAAGGCCGATTCCAGGATCTGCTGGTAGGCGCTCCCTTTTTTCACTGCAAACCGGAAATCCGACAGCCGTTTCAGGTCCCAGATGGTGCTGATGGGCGCCTGCTCGAACTGGTCACCGAAACGGGTCTGCGGGATGGAACGGCTGTCCGCGAGCACGCCGGGCGTTACCGTTATGTACGGTTTGGAGAACCATATGAGGCGCCCCCGTTCAAGGCTGCGGGAAAACCCCGCGATCACCATGTTCACCCTCCGCTTCCGGATTGCCGCGGTATATTCCCCGACTTCGAGGGGGATGAGCTCGACGCGGACTCCCATGAATTCCCCGAGGTGGCGGATCATTTCTATTTCGGCGCCCCTGGCGCCGGCGTCGAAATTGAGGGGCGGGTAATCCTTCGAAATGCCCACGCGGACTTTTTTCTCCCTCATGATGGATGAGTACACCTCGCCGTTCTCCGCCGCCGGTGCCGTCACGCTTCCCCAGGTGGCAAAAAACCAAAATACAAAGATCAGCAGGATTCGAATCATGCGCGGCCTCCTCTGGGGATTTTGGAACATAACCCGGTCAGCCTCACTGTTCCAGGTAGACTGTTCTCGTCGGATACGCGAACTGAATCTTGTGTTTGTTGAATCGCTTTAATATCTGCAGGTTGATATCGTGCTGCCTGTCCATATAGTAATTATAGTCAGGGCTTTCTATGTAATACACGGCTTCAAAGATAAGACCGGAATCGCCGAACTCCTTGAAGTGGGCCCGGTCAAAGAAGACACCTTCGGTGGCATCCACGATCTCCCTGATTATGCCCGGTATCGCTTCAACCTGCCTGGGCGTTGTCTGGTATACCACGCCGACAGCCAGCACGACCCGCCTCTTTTCCATTTTCTTGTAATTGTGGATCCGGCTGTTGGTCAGGTCCGTGTTTGACAGTATGATCTGTTCACCGTTCAGGCTTGTGATACGCGTTGTTTTTATTCCTATCTTTTCGATGGTGCCCATTTTATTTTCTATGACGATGAAGTCGCCGATTTTAAAGGGCTGGTCGAAAAAGATGACGAAATAATTGAAGAGGTCGCGGAAGATCGTCTGCGATGCAAGGGCCACCGCAACGCCGCCGATACCGAGCCCGGTAACGATCGCCGATATATTGAAGCCGATGTTGTCGATTATGAAAATAATACCTATGGACCAGATGATGATATTGATGAAGGTTGTTATTCCACGGATGCTCAGCTCTATCTCATCATCGCTTTTCTCTTTATCCTTGGTCCGCAGGTATGTCTTCAGCGAATCCCTGACAAGATGGGAAAACAGGCGCAATCCGAAAAAGGAAATCGCAATAACGAATACAAAGTATATCGTTTTCCTGGCTTGCGGTGAGAGCGTCAGGGCGTTAACCAGGGACAGGTATATGATTATGATATATAACAGCGGGGCGGCGTAATTCTGGATGTGGACCAGCCTGGCGAAAACCGATGTGCTGTCACCCTCGGCCAGTCCGGCGAATTTTTTATTCACACAACGCTTGAAGCTGTAAGCCGCGATGACACCGATAATGATGGCGCCAACGCTTATGGCTATCTGGGGGATTGAATTGCCCAGAATGGTATAGTCGAATAATTCCTTGAAAATTCCGATCATTTCAATTTGCCCTCATTATTGAATCGATATGATTGAACGTAAAGGTGAAGCCCGAGCTCCGGCCGCCGTCGTGCCGTACTTCGCCTTCAAGCTGCTTCGATATGGAATCCAGCAGATGCACACCCAGGTGCCGTTCAGCCGGGGGGAGGTTGTTGTAATCAAACCCCGGACCGTTGTCGCTGTACCTCATGATCAAGAGGTCGCCCCTCATCGAGAACTCCAGGGTTATTGTTTTCACCGTATCCTGCATGTCTTTGAATCCGTGCCGGATTGAATTGGTCGCAAGCTCGTTTATGATGAGACCTATCAGCGAAGCCGGTTTCGAATGTACATGAAAATCACCTCCCGCGATCCCGACTTCAATGGCATTGCGGGGTATATCATAATTCTGGATGATCAGATCAATGATTCCTTCCAGATACTCATTCAGCTGTATCCCGGAAACGTTTTCCTCGGAATATGACAGTTTCTCGTACAGCACAGAGAAGGTCTGGATCCTGTTATTGAGCTTTAATGCCAATGCGTCATTATCGGCTGCTTCCGTCAAGCTGATCAGGGAACTCAGCGAGGCCAGATTATTTTTTATGCGATGATGTGTTTCGCGGATCATCATCTCCTTTTCATTCAGAGAGTCGGCAAGGATCCTGTTCTTCTCCTCGAGAAATATTTTTTCATTTTCAATGATTCTCTTGTTGCTTAATGACTTTGTCAGATATGTTATTGATATGAAGATTACCAGCATCATACCCACGTTCCAAAAATGATACACATGCAGGTCACCATGATCGATTAAACTTGATGCCAGGATGAATAAAATTGACAAGCAACTGAGAAACAAACTGTAATACATGCTGAAATACAACGAAGATACTATAATTGGAATGGAATAAAAAAAGAATAATCTATACTGCGATGTGGTAATAATATCCGCGAATCCAACAATTAACGTGAACAATATAGTTGAACCAATAATGTTGATCTTATTATTGAAAAAAGATCTAATGCAAAATTTCATGCAATTTTTCCCGGTTACGCTGGCTATGCTGATTTATTGATACCATAATCATTCATTTAAAATTTTTGCGCAGGGTTATACAATAATATACATAAATTTTATTGATAATTACATATATGTCAAATTTTTTTATTCATGATAAAATTTTATTTGCTTAATATCCGATTGATCAATATATTAACAAATAAACAAGATGTGTTAATTTCACTTAACGCCCCATTTTCCTTTTTCAACAAATTGTTAAATTAAAAAAAAAGCGGGTTACTTTACGACAAGATGATTACCATGAATCAGATTATTGACAGCAATATACGTTCTTCTAATGCCATCGCGCGTCTTGGAGGCGATGAATTTGCTGTTCTTCTGGTTGAAACCGACGTGCAAGAAGCTGTTGCATTTATAAAAAAGGTGCAGTACGAACTTCTTCTTGCAATGGAATCCCATACCTTTCCGGTAACATTCAGCTTTGGCATCGCCACCTTATATTCTTTTGCAAAGAACATCAGGGAGATGATGAACATCGCAGACTCCTGTATGTACTCAAAAAATTCCGGCAAAAACAAAATTAGCTTACTGGTGGTACGGTAGTCGTTATGTCAAAATTAATACTGGCAGCCAACCGTCTTCCGATCACGGTTGAAATAAAAAAGAGCGGCGAAGCAGCCTTCAGTCCCAGCGTCGGTGGCCTTGCCACCGGCATGTCGTCATTATCAAAAACCCATCCCTGCCTCTGGGCCGGCTACTCCGGTATTCCCATTGAAAGCATTGATCAGGAAAAATCAGAGCATATCCGGAATGTCCTTGTAAACAAATATAATGCATATCCAGTGCCACTGACTGATCAGGATATTGAACTATATTATAATGGATTTGCGAACAAGACAATCTGGCCGCTGTTCCATTATTTTCCCTATTTCACCAGCTTCAATGAAGAAACATGGAAGACTTACGTTGAGGTGAATAACAAGTTTTTTTGTACATTAAAAACTATTTATGAGCCCGGCGACATGATCTGGGTTCACGACTACCATCTCATGCTGTTGCCGGGAATCATCAGGCAGAACATACCGGATGCCACAGTAGGATTTTTCCTGCATATACCTTTTCCCTCGTACGAAGTATTCCGCTTGCTGCCATGGCGAAAGGAGATACTGAGCGGCCTTATGGGAAGCGACCTGATCGGTTTTCATACATTCGGATACGTCCGGCATTTTTTAAGCAGCGTGCAGCGGATTATCGGCATTGATCATTCCATGGGCCAGATGAATGTTGATAACCGTCCCGTCAAATGCGACACATTCCCTATGGGAATTGATTATCAACGATATTCGGATTACATGCATAACAAAAGAATAAAACGCGAAATAGCCACTTTCAAGAGTAGCATGAATGGCAAAAAAATGATTCTCTCAATGGACCGGCTTGATTTCACCAAGGGAATCATCGAACGCCTCAATTCCTTTGAGCGCTTTCTTGAAAAATATCCCGTATACCATGGAAAAGTCCAGATGGTAATTGTGACCGTGCCATCGCGGACCCAGGTCGACACATATATCAAGCTCAGAAAAACCATCAACGAGCATGTCGGCAGGATCAACGGTAAATACAACACACTCAGCTGGTCGCCGATACAGTATCTTTACCGGTCACTCCCCTTTGAGATGATAATGACACTGTATCATTGTTCGGACATCTGCCTTGTCACCCCGCTTCGGGACGGCATGAACCTGGTGGCCAAGGAATACATTGCCGCCCGCATCAATAATGACGGAGTCCTGATCCTCAGCGAGATGGCCGGCGTGTCCGAAGAGCTGGGCGAGGCGCTGATCGTCAACCCCAACAACAGGGAGGAAACGGCGGACGCGATTGCCGCGGCACTATCCATGCCGGAAGACGAAAAACACCGCCGGATGCAGATCATGCAGCGCAGATTGCAGAGAAATGATGTGATCCAATGGTCTTCGTCTTTTATCGAGAAATTATCGAATATGAAGATAATCGAAGAAGCATATATAGCAAAAAGCATTAATAGCAACAACCTGGACTCGCTGCTTGATCTATATCGCGGCAGCGGTTCCCGGCTATTGCTTCTCGATTATGATGGAACTCTCGTTGCGTTTGCCGACAAGCCGGATATGGCAGTGCCGGATCCGGAGCTGCTTTCGCTTTTATCGGAACTGACCTCTGACATTAAAAATACCGTCGCCATAATCAGCGGCCGCAACGTTGAATTTCTGGAACGATATTTCGGCGCCATGCGCCTGTCCCTGGTTGCCGAGCATGGTGCCTGGATAAAACTCAACGACGGCGAGTGGAAGACGATTGCGAACCTGGACCCGCAGTGGAAAAATGAGATAAGACCTATTCTTGAATCCTATTGCGACCGGACCCCCAGAACCTTCATTGAAGAAAAAGAGTTCTCGCTGGCATGGCATTACCGCCGTGCCGACGCGGAATTCGCCTCCATCCGGGCCATGGAACTAAAAGGGAACCTCCTGCACATGATAGCCAACCATAATCTCGGCATAATGGAAGGAAACAAGGTCCTTGAGATAAAAAGCCTGGAGATCAACAAGGGTAAAATTGCCGGCTTCCTGTTATCGGCCAAGCATTATGATTTTGTATTGGCAATCGGCGATGATGTTACCGACGAAGACCTCTTCTCGGCGATTCCGGATAACGGTTTCAGCATCAAGGTCGGATACGGTCCATCAAAGGCAAAATACTATATATCCAGGCCGGGAATGGTGCGACAGGTACTCAGTGAATTCGGGAAGGTTCGTTGATGGCGGAGAAGATTGATACGACTATTCCATGGTACAAGACCGCCATTATATACGAATTATATGTCCGCGGGTTCCAGGACAGCAACAGGGACGGCAGAGGAGACTTCCGCGGTCTGATATCGCGCCTTGATTATCTCGCAGACTTCGGAATCGACTGTTTGTGGCTCATGCCCATCTACCCCTCTCCCAGGAGAGATGACGGGTATGATATCATGGACTACTACGGCGTCAACCCGGAATACGGCACCATCGAGGACTTCCGGAATCTCCTGTATGAAGCGCACAACAGGGGGCTTAAAGTCCTTGGCGAACTGGTTCTCAACCATACATCGGACCAGCATCAATGGTTCCTCGATGCGAAGAAGGGGCCCGCTTCGCCCTATTTCGATTATTACGTATGGTCGGATAATCCCGACAAGTATCGGGAAGCCCGCGTTATCTTTTCAGATATTGAGACGTCCAACTGGACCCACTGCAAGGAAAATGGATTGTACTACTGGCACCGCTTTTTCTACCACCAGCCCGACCTCAATTACGATAATCCCCGGGTGCGCGAAGAGATGATACGGGTGATCAGGTTCTGGCTGGACATGGGCCTTGACGGTTTCCGTGTCGATGCCGTGCCTTACCTTTTCGAAAAAGACGGCACCGGTTGTGAAAACCTTCCGGAAACACACCGGTTCATAAAAGAGATCCGGGACATGATCGAACGCGATTATCCCGACGCCGTTCTTCTTGCAGAGGCAAATCAGTGGCCGGAAGACCTCGTGGAATACTTCGGAAGCGGCGATGAATTCCACATGGCCTTCAATTTTCCCCTCATGCCACGCCTCTTCATGGCGCTGAAACTTGAGCATCACGGCCCCATTGTTGATATCATGAAACGGCTGCCCCGGATTCCCGATACCTGCCAGTGGGCCATGTTCCTCAGGAATCACGATGAGATGACCCTTGAAATGGTAACCGACGAGGAACGGGACTACATGTTCCACTCCTATGCCGAGGACAAGCAGATGCGGATCAACAGCGGAATCCGCCGTCGGCTTGCGCCCCTTCTGGGCAATGACAGGAAAAAAATAGAATTATTATATGCAATTTTATTAACCCTTCCCGGCACACCCGTGATCTACTACGGCGATGAGATCGGAATGGGCGATAACATCTATCTCGGCGACAGGAACGGGGTCCGCACGCCGATGCACTGGAATGACAATAAAAACGCCGGCTTTTCCGAGGCCCAGCCGTCCCGATTATACGCTCCGATTATTACTGACCCGGTATATAATTACAACTCAGTCAATGTCGAAGAGGACAAGAATAATTCCAATTCCCTTTATACCTGGCTGAAAAACTTCATCCATATCAGGAGAACATTCCAGGTATTCGGCACCGGTACAATTGAATTCTTTTATCCTGACAATAAAAAAATCCTGGTATATATAATGAGGCAGGAAAACATAAGAATGCTCTGTGTATTCAACCTTTCTCCATCAGCGCAGCCTGTCGAAATTGATCTATCGTTTTTAAATAATTGTGTTCCGATTGACATTATCGGAGGGACCATTTTCCCGACAATCGGGGAATTACCGTATTTGCTTACACCGAACGGTTACGGATACTATATATTTCACATAATGGAATAACACCTCTGTGTCGTTTCGTGATTTAGCGTATAATGTTCAATTCTGAAAATCCTGTACTGTTGCAAAATGCGATCCTGTCGGAGACATCCTCAAAAACTGGATTAAAACCATCATAAGTAAACTCAATAAATTTCATTATTAATGAAATCTAACTTGGTATTTTTTATTTTAAATGAACTTTTTATTGACTTATTGATATCCCATATGTATTATTAAATATAGAAAATTCAATACATAACGTATAATCGAGGATGGACACATGTCAGATGATGGGAAAGGATTCTCAAGGGAATATCGGAAAAGCTTTAAAAAATATGATATAGTAATTGATAAGACCACGGTCATCACGATTATTGTCGTGGTAACCGCGATTTTTGGCGCCATGTGCGGCATCTTTTATCTCGCGGGGGTTTTTTAATAGAAACATGAATTGCTAACGGACATTTCACGCTATGGTCATAGGGTCTTCATTAAAAAAAATCAGACTTAAAAAAGAATACACCATAAAAGAAGTAGCTGATCGTATCAATGTCTCGGTCAGCCTTCTGTCCCAGATTGAAAATGATAAAATTACACCTTCTTTACAGTCCCTTGAAGAATTGCTGAAGTTTTACGCTGTAAATTTTTCTGATTTTTTCAAACAGGTTGAGCAGAAAAAGTATGTTTACGTGAGCGAAGCCGATGCCGAAACACTCACAAATACGGACCATGGCATCAAGCTCACGTTGCTCGCCTCAAAATTACAAAATAACGCCCTAGAATCGTTCATTGTCGAAATCAATCCGGGGGCGACTCTGGAGATCGCGAAGCTGGATGATGGTTTAAACGGCGAGCGGTTAATCTATGGAATATCGGGATCAATCAAAGCAAATCTCGATGATGAAACATTCACGGTCAATAAAGGCGATTCAATCAATTTTAAAGCCTACGTGGCATGCACAATAGTCAATAGCTCTTCGGATGGAGCAATACTGCTTCTTTCGGGAATGCCGCCGCTGGTTTTATGAGCCTCGTATCTTAGGGGCGTCGATAAAATTCAGAGTTTGCAATATATAAACCATTACTTCAGGCATCACCCATCGATCATAGAGTTCGAAAATCCCTCCACGCAAAAAAGGCGGGGGGTCACGCCCCCGCCTTTGATTACTTCTATTTTTCCCGTACAGCTCTATTCTTCATATTCCCTGCCGGCATTCCGGCTCAAAGGCGCTTACAGGCCCACTGCATGGCCCGAACGTCCGTCTGCCATTGTTTCGCCGCCTCTTCGCTGCCATCAAAGACGATCATGCTGCTGTCAGGCAAGGTCGAAGCGATCGGCGTTCATCACCTTGCTCCAGGCCGCGACGAAATCCTCCACGAACTTTTTCTGGGAGTCATCGCTGGCATAGACTTCCGCCAGCGCCCTGAGCTGGGAATTCGAGCCGAAGACCAGGTCGACGCGGGTTCCGGTCCATTTCAGGTCGCCGGTTTTACGATCGCGGCCCTCGAATATGCCATCGTCCTGAACCGTCGGCTTCCATTCCGTGGCCATGTCGAGGAGGTTCACGAAGAAGTCATTGGTGAGCGCCTCGGGCCGCTTGGTAAAGACGCCGTGTTTGGACCCTCCGACGTTGGTATTCAGTACGCGCATGCCGCCCACGAGCACCGTCATTTCCGGCGCGGTCAGGGTCAGCAGCTGCGCCCGGTCGACCAGCAGATCCTCCGCCGACACTGCGAACCCGGCCTTCTGGTAGTTGCGGAAACCGTCGGCCTTCGGCTCGAGCACCGCAAAGGAGCCCGCATCTGTCTGCTCCTGCGAGGCGTCCATGCGTCCCGGCGCGAAGGGCACGCTACTATCGTGACCGGCGTTCTTCGCGGCCTTCTCGACGCCGGCACAGCCGCCGAGGACGATCAGGTCCGCCAGCGATACCTTCTTCCCGCCCTTCTGTTCCTTGTTGAACTCACCCTGGATTTTTTCAAGTCCCTGTAAAACCTTTTTCAGCCGGGCGGGCTGGTTGACCTCCCAATCCTTCTGCGGGGCCAGGCGGATGCGGGCGCCGTTGGCTCCGCCGCGCTTGTCGGAGCCGCGGAAAGTCGACGCCGACGCCCAGGCGGTCGAAACCAGCTCCGATACCGACAGGCCGGAGGCCAGGATCTTCTCCTTGAGCGAGGCGATGTCCTTCGCGTCGATCAGCGTGTGGTTGACCGCCGGGATGGGGTCCTGCCAGATGAGCTCTTCCGCCGGCACCTCCGGGCCGAGATAGCGAGAGCGCGGACCCATGTCACGGTGGGTCAGCTTGAACCAGGCGCGGGCGAAGGCGTCGGCGAATTCGTCCGGATTTGCCAGGTAGCGCCGGGCGATCTTTTCGTACGCGGGATCGAACTTGAGGGCAAGGTCGGCGGTGGTCATCATGGGGCGAACTTTTTTAGACGGATCATGGGCGTCAACGACCATGTCCTCGTCTTCCACGTCTTTCGCCAGCCAGATATAGGCCCCTGCCGGGCTTTTAAGAAGCTCCCAGTCATATTTAAACAAAACCTTCAGGTAGCCCGTGTCCCACCTGGTGGGATGCGGTTTCCAGGCCCCTTCAATTCCGCTCGAAATGGTATCACCGCCTTTACCACTCTTGTAACTGCTTTTCCAGCCCAGCCCCTGTTCCTCGATTGGCGCGGCCTCAGGTTCCGGGCCCACATGCTTCGGGTCACCGGCGCCGTGGGCCTTGCCGAAGGTGTGGCCGCCGGCGACGAGGGCGACGGTCTCCTCGTCGTTCATGGCCATGCGCGCGAAGGTCTGGCGTACATCGTGGGCGGAAGCGGCCGGTATCGGCTCTCCGTTGGGGCCTTCGGGGTTCACATAGATCAGCCCCATCTGCACGGCCGCCAGGGGGTTCTCCAGCTCGCGGTCGCCGC
>CAZZHU010000077.1:0-19683 GCA_964654045.1 uncultured Leptospirales bacterium | reverse complement strand
CGCAACTGGCCTTCTCGGTTTGTCGGCAATTCTATTCCAGGGATGCACGTACGGGGCATTGAAAACCGAGGGCGCCCTTCATGACCGCATTGTTGATGCGGGCAAGAAATCGGCAATCTTTTTCGCCATCATGCTCATTGCATCCATCATTCTATCCGCAATAATAATGCCGGAAAGAATGGGAAATATTCCTGCCTGGATATGTACGATAATCGTGATTATATCCCTTATTGCTGGAAGAATTTTGATAAACAGGGGCAATGCGCCTGCATCCTTTTTCATGTCTTCCATATCATTCATCGGCCTATGGGGTATTGCCGGTTCCCTCCAATTCCCCAATCTCGTCAGGTCGTCTGATGGATCAGGATTGAATCTCACTATTTACAATACATCCTCCAGTCAGTTAACGCTCACGGTTATGCTTATCATAGCCCTGATCGGGATGCCGCTGGTGATCGGGTATACGATTTACTCATATCGTGTTTTCAAGGGAAAGATAATTTTGTGACATCCTGCTGCGGCTTCGGCAGGATTACATGACGCAATCATTTAAATAGGGAGGTTTATCATGACTAAAAGATTCGAAGTTTACAAATGTCAAGTTTGCGGAAATATGGTCGAGCTCATACATGAAGGTGTCGGTACGCTTGTTTGCTGCGGCCAGGACATGACGCTCCTTACCGAGAAT
Organism: uncultured Leptospirales bacterium; assembly: GCA_964654045.1. Classification (GTDB taxonomy): domain Bacteria; phylum Spirochaetota; class UBA4802; order UBA4802; family UBA5550; genus RBG-16-49-21. The sequence continues at coordinate 18,995 of CAZZHU010000077.1, read as the reverse complement.
ACCACAGACGCGGCCAAGGAGAAGCATGTTCCCGCCGTGAGCAAATCTGATCACGGTATAAAAGCCAGGGTTGGAGAAGTGGCTCACCCGATGGAAGAGAAGCACTATATCGAGTGGATTCAGGTAATCGCTCCGGATGGAACGGCAGACCGGAAATTTCTTAAACCTGGTCAGGCGCCCGAGGCCGATTTCTGCTGCGTGGATGAAAAATCCACAGTCAGGGAATACTGCAATATTCACGGTCTCTGGAAAAAATAATTTTCACTGCGTGATATTTCATCAGCAACGCGGGGGAATTGCCCGGTCAAAAGAATATGCCAAACCCGCAACGGGACCGGGATAAGGACGTACTACCCTTTGATTAACATAACAAGGAGAAATTGATGAAGAGTTTAAAAGGAACAAAAACTGAAAAAAATCTACTAGCGTCCTTTGCCGGTGAATCACAGGCGCGCACCAGGTACACTTTCTTTGCCTCCCAGGCCAAGAAAGAAGGATTCGAGCAGATAGCGGCGATATTTCTTGAAACCGCCGATAACGAGAAAGAGCACGCGAAGCGCTTTTTTAAATTCCTTGAGGGCGGCATGGTTGAAATCACGGCTTCATACCCCGCCGGTGTGATCGGAAAAACCGTTGAGAACCTGAAAGCCGCGGCAGAGGGAGAAAACGAGGAGCACACCAAGCTCTACCCGTCCTTTGCCGATATCGCCGAGCAGGAGGGTTTCAAGGAAATTGCCATCGCATGGCGGAAAATCTCCGAAGTCGAGAAACACCATGAAGAGAGGTACCTTGCCTTGATGAAGAACATACAGGACGGGACCGTTTTCAAGAAAAGTCAGAAAACCAAATGGAAATGCCGGAATTGCGGCTACATCCATGAAGGAGAGAGCGCTCCCGAGACCTGCCCGACCTGTCTCCACCCGCAGGCGTATTTCGAGCTTCTTGACGATAATTATTAATGATTGTCTAAGCAGATATAAAAAGCGGCATTAACAAAATGCCGCTTTTTTTCTATAGCGGAGGTAAAAATCTGATTGTCATCAGCAGGTTTTAATACCTTCAAAGACAAAACCTGCTCCATGCCTTGTTTCTATGTAATTAACGGTGACGGCGGGAATCGTTTCGAGAAAACCAGAAACCCTGTCATCTACCAGAATTTTAAAATCTTCGCTCTCTATAATCTGATCATTGCAGTTTTCCAGCTCATCCAGAGCCAGCCCCAGCCGGGGACCTCCTCAACCATATCCTGAAAAAACAACGCGTAAAGCCGGATTATGGTATTCAGATTCATTGAGAACCTTGCGCAGTTTCTCCCGGGCGCTTTCAGTTATCTTGATATTCACTTTTTTACCTCCACTGAAATAATATTTAATTAGAATATACTAAATTCCTAAATCTTCGTCAATAAATAACTATAGTATTTTAGATATTTCTATAGTTTTTCTTGACTTTATTATTTGTCCTGTATAATTAAGTAACTGACATGTTGTTATGAAATTTTTAGGGGATGATTATGAAAAAGTATAATATTGTAGTAATTGGAGGCGATGCCGCAGGAATGAGCGCCGCTTCACAGGCCCGCAGAATCAACAGCAGCATATCCATTGCCGTGCTTGAAAAAAGTTCACATGTTTCATATGCTGCCTGCGGCATACCTTATTACATTGCAGACGACGTCAAGAATTTCAGCAGTCTCATAGCTATTGATATTGAAGAATACATGACGAAACGCTCGATCGATATACAGATGAATACCGAGGTTGTATCAATTGATTTTTCAGGTAAAAGAGTCTCAGCACGGACAACAGACGGTCCCGTAGAATTTGCTTATGATACACTGGTCATAGCTACCGGGGCACGCGCCCTGATACCTCCAATCCCGGGAATTGACAGGCCCAATATTTTTTTTCTGAGGAGCCTTGCCCATGGTATCGCCATCAAAAATTTTATCGACGAAGTAAACCCGTTTACAGGGGTATTAATTGGCGGTGGCTTCATCGGACTTGAAATGGCTGAAGCCCTCAGGAAAAGAGGAATCGATACAACCATTCTGGAGAAATTTGAATCCGTGGCAATGACCATGTCTCAGGGGGTCAGGGAGATCATTACCGGCACTTTACAGGCCAACGGCGTGCATCTAGGCACTTCAGTATCCATTGCTGAAATCACATCCAGCGGCAAACGTCTCTCCGTGCATACGTCAGATGGTAATTATGAAGCTGATTTCATCCTGGTCTCAGTCGGGATTATCCCGGCAACTGATTTCCTGAAGAACAGCGGCCTGCTGATGAATGACCGCGGTGCCATTGTGGTGGATGAAAAATCCATGACGAACATCCCCGGCGTTTTCGCCGCAGGCGACTGCGCCACTGCTAAAAGCCTCATAACCGGCAGCGATGTATACGTTCCCCTCGGCACCACGGCCAACAAGCAGGGCCGCGTCGCGGGGCTTCAGGCAGCTGGAGTACGGGATGAGCTTTTCAGGGGTACCGTCGGTTCTCAATTCGTCAAGGTCTTCGATCTTGAGGTTGGCAAAACCGGGCTGAACGAAGCTGATGCGGCCAGGGCCGGCGTCAGGACTGAATCCGCCTCAATTCGATGGCGGTCAAAGGCGGGTTATTATCCTTCTTCAAGGGAAATATTTGTTTCGCTGAGCATCAACGCGGATACGCGCGCGCTGATCGGCGGAGAGGTCGCAGGCACTGATGGAGCTGCCCTGAGGACAAACGTTATTGCAGCCGCAGTTACCTCCGGCATGAAAATCGAAGATGTCGCCTACCTTGACCTCGGCTACGCGCCTCCCTTCTCGCCTGTATGGGACCCGATAAACGCGGCTGCACAGAAACTCTTGAAGCGAAAAGCGGTTTAGATGCCCAGCCCGTCGCCGTAAAAATTTTCTTCTGACTTTCCCTGCATTACGCGCGCGCCGGGGGCAATGTCGCGGGTAAGCCACACGTTGCCGCCGATCTCGGCACCCTTCCCGATGGTTACGCGGCCCAGTATGGTGGCGCCGGAATAAATAATTACATCATCTTCCACGACCGGATGGCGCGGTATACCCTTTATGGGGCTTCCCGACGCGTCAAGGGGAAAGCTCTTTGCCCCGAGAGTCACGCCCTGATATATCCTGACGTTTTTGCCTATTATCGCTGTTTCCCCAATAACGGTACCTGTGCCATGGTCAATGAAAAACGATTCGCCTATATGTGCACCCGGGTGTATGTCAATACCCGTATCGGAATGGGCCATTTCCGAGATGATCCTTGGAATAAGCGGAACTTCAAGGCTGTAAAGTTCGTGGGCTATGCGGTGGTTTGCCAGAGCCGACAGGCTTGGATAGCAGAATATGGTCTCCCCCACCCCCTTCGCCGCCGGATCGCCCCTGTATGCAGCCTGCGCGTCCAGTGTCAACAGGCGTCTCAGGGCAGGCAGTGTCGTTAAAAATTTTTTTGATACATCTTTGGACTTCCGTTCGCAATCCTCGCATTCATGGTCTGTCTCGCCGGCTTCAGCGCATGAAAAGCAGAATCCCCTTTTAACCTGTTCCGAGAGGTTACGGTATACCATGTCCATCGCTGACCCGATATGAAACTTCATTGTTTCAGGCATCACGTCTGAATTAACGAAGTAGCCCGGGAAAAGTATCGATTTCACCAGATTTACAAATTCCCCCAGGCTTTCCACCGACGGCATGGGAAAGTCGTGATAGGTCCGGTGATATACCGATTCGTATGATTCAGGCCTGCAGAGATCACTGACAATATTGTTGATAAAATCCTCGGTCAATCGGTCATTACCGGTTCCAATACCGCACTTCATGACGGCCTCCATTTTCGGGATACTATAATTTTCAGGGTGACTGGTCCGCTCCTGCTGACAGGTAAAATGATTATTCTATGCACTATCGCGATTAAAGCCGGCTACATGGCCGGGGACATCACGGTGGGCAGATGGCGCAGACAGACCTGAAGACTTCAGTAGACAGATAGCGGTCTCCGCGGTCCGGTAAAAGAACAACTACGGTTGAGCCGCGAGAAAGATCTTTTGCCACTGTCATGGCGCCCCACATCGCAGCGCCGCTTGACATGCCGCAGAACAACCCCTCAAGGAGTGCGAGACTCCGCGTGGTGTCAAAGGCATTATCGTCGGTGCATTCAAGCTTATTATCAAGCAGTGTGGGATCGTAAATCGCCGGCACAATGGATTCATTCATGTTCTTCAACCCCTGGATACGGTGATTGAGTGTCGGTTCAACGCCAATGACCTTCGTGCGCGGATTGTGCTGCCTGAAATAACGCGAGCATCCCATGAGCGTACCTGTGGTGCCCATGCCGGCCACAAAGGAGTCAACCTCGCCTTTCGTGTCCCTGATTATCTCGGGGGCGGTTGTCTCATAGTGCGCAAGCCAGTTGGCCGGGTTCCCGAACTGGTTTGGCATGAAATACTGTTCATGGAAATGATCGATGATATGATAAGCCCTGGTTATGGCGCCGTCAGTTTTATCGCATCCCGGCGTCAGCTCCAATTCCGCCCCCATGGCGATGAGTATAGACCTGCGCTCTTCGCTCACACAGGCGGGCATGGTCAGCTTGATCCGATACCCCATAGCCGACGCTATCATCGCCATGCCAATGCCGGTATTCCCGGACGTGGGCTCCAGGATAATTTTGTCTTTCGTGAGCTCTCCCGATTCTACAGCCTTTTTTATCATGTAGTACGCTGGCCGGTCTTTTACCGAACCGCCGGGATTCGATCCTTCGAGTTTCGCCAGTATCCTTACACCGGTTTCTTTCGAATCCCACATCCTGCTGATCTCGACTAACGGGGTGTTGCCTATTGCATCAAGAACGCTGATAACTGTGCCTCCATTGATTCAATTCAGGTTATGTTAGATTTTTTTGCCGTATGATTTGCAAGTAATTTTTTATTTCATTGAATAATAATTGCCCCAGCGGAGTATAATAAATTTTGATTGGACGTCCAATTTATTTTCATTTATTAATGTTTATGCTTGACAACAGAATTATAATCTATGTAAAATAAAATACTAACCCTTTTGACAATATAATTCCGGAATCCACGTATGATTGACAGAAAAAAAGCCTTTGCCCGCCTTCTGGGGACCCATCTGATTATAACATTAATCTGTGAATCCGCTGCCATAGCCGTCACCTTACTACTTGCCGAACGTGCCAAGGTCAAATACGTCGGCCTCTCCGCCATAGGGATTTTTATTGCCATTACCATCGTCATGGTCATAACAAACCTGATCCTCACCACCCGGTTCCGGTCGGCATTTCACCCTAAAACTGAAGCCGTTACCATCGACGAATCAAAGAGTCAACTGCTGCAGAAGTACACTTTAAAACTGTACATCATTGCATTGATCGTGTTTGGACTTTCCCCGGCTTTTTATGTCTTTGTCCAATTCTTTACCGGCATGCCTCCTTCAATGGGGAATATCGCCGTAGGCAATTTCTGCCTCCTGGGAATTGCCATCATAACCGGTAACCTTTATTATATTTATCTCTATCCCATAATCGTAAAGGTCCTTATCAGCTACAAACTTCCGTTTAAGAGAATAAAACTGAAGCATAAAATAGTTCTGCCTATCATGAATATGCTTCTCATCCTGCTCATCATCCTCTCCCTGTACTCGTATGAAACGGCCCTGGGTCTTTTTCAGCCTGCGAGTCAGCACAACATGCTTCTTGAATACAAATTGAAAATTGTAGATATTGAAAAGGAATATCTGAAAAATCCCGACCTTGATAAAACTGATTTCTTCATCGGCAAATTCAGGGATGACGCCCTGCTCAATAAACAATTTTATTTTATTATTAACAGCAGTGGCTCTATTATCGATTCAAGCTTTAAAAGCACCATTGGCAGGAATGCTCTCACTGATATAGAAAAGGACTGGAAAACTACTGACTATTTTATAGATACCGTTAAAAAGCTGCTGGCCGGGAAAGAGGGCGTATCCGATATCTTTTACGAACGGCAAATATACTATTCATTCTACTCGCACGTTCCCGGAACTGATATTCATATCCTGACCGGTGATATGTCGAGATCATTCTTCAAACCGACCAACAACCTGGCATTTTTCGTGGTTCTCATCGGCATGTTCTTTGTTATAGGGATAACCATGTACTCATTGTACACGGTAACAAAAAAATTCAAAACCCTCGACGAGGTATCATCCTTTCTCATCCGTCTTTCTCAGGGTGAGCTTTCCTCGACCAGGATATCCGGCACCTACGAAATAGGCGATGAAATCAGCGACATGATCAAGGCCGTCGAGAACCTGGCCTATATTTTCAAAGATATATCGGTGAACCTGAAAATCGCTTCTCTTGATATGAACGAGATTGCCGGGACCGTAACAGCCACCAGCCAGGTCATATCGGACGATTCGCGTATCCAGGCCAGCACCATTGAAGAGTTTTCAGCGTCAGTTGAAGAAATAACATCCTCCATCGAACTTATATCTGAAAACATCAAGAAACAGCACGATAAGACACAGAATGTTTTCAACGTTATCAGTCAGTTCAACGAATCGATGCAGCAAATCGCCGTCAAAACAGAGGAAGCGGAAGAAATCGCTGAAGCCTCCTATGCCAGCGTTACGGACATCGAAATAAAACTCGGGACCACCGTCGATGGCATCAAAGCCATAGGTGAAAGCTCCGGCAAGGTTGCCGAAACCCTTTCCGTGATACAGGACATTTCCGACCAGATAAACCTTCTTTCACTTAATGCCTCAATCGAGGCCGCGCGCGCCGGCGACGCCGGAAGAGGTTTTGCCGTTGTCGCGGACGAGGTCGGGAAGCTCGCCGACAAGACCAGCTCCGAGGCCAAGGAAATCGAACGGCTTGTACAGGAAAGCAACAGCAGGGTACGGGAAGGGGTAATGTTCATTTCCAACATATCGGATTCAATACAAAAAATGATAGCTTCAGTCCGCTCGACATCGGATATCATAGTCAGCATCGCTTTTAATTCCAAGTCGTTCATGGAAACCGCCCACAATGTTTTCAAGGAAGTAGGCGCCCTTACCGAACTTTCCAATGAAAACGCCGTTGCCTCCGATGAACAGCTTCACACCGCCAAAGAGGTCCTGGGCGCCATCGACCAGATGAATGACGCCGTGCAGAAAACCGCTCAAAGCATTCAACAGTTCGTTCTCATAATAGAAAAACTAACCAGTTGTTCCAATAAAATTTCCGAGATCCTCTCGGTGCTTAAAACAGAATAAACGATCCCGAATCTTGCGTCATCACGGGCCTGTCATCATGTATGAAATTTACCGGAATGATACACCAGGGAAGTCTTCATTGAATATTGGACTTATTGTAATTCCCAGATAACCAAAGGGGTCCAAGGGGCGAAGCCCCTTGAAAAGTCCCCGCAGGGGTTCCCTGCAAGCGCGAGACGCCAGTTTCGCAACCGGTTAATTTTTTTCTTGATTTCTATAACAGTGCCGCAATAGTTATAACAATTAATTGACTTATGTAATACAATATAAAGTATTGTTCGGAATGGAAAAATTGCGTGTGAGAACGGCTCAATTATGTATGGCCCCGGATTCCATGTGATGCGATAATCAACAAGGAGACCCACTATGGATGTTGCAATTACAGGTTCAACCGGACACGTTGGAGCCGGCCTGGTGCGCGCCGTGCTCAGCCAGGGCAGGTCGGCACGTGTCCTTGTGCGTCAGGACCTCCGCGGGATACAGGGGCTTGATGTTGAAACCACTGATGGCGATGTCCTTGATCTTGACTCTCTCATGAAATTATGTAAAGGCGTTCATACCGTTTTCCATGCCGCTGCGAAAATATCCATCGTCGGGTCTGAAGGCGGTATCGTTGAAAAAATCAATGTCGGGGGGACCCGTAACATCATCGAAGCGTGCCTCCGCAACCGGGTCAACCGCCTCGTCCACTTCAGCTCCATTCACGCCTATTCTTCAGATCCGTACGATGAGATTATTGATGAAACCAGGAAACTTGCCCTGGGCAGGAACTCTTTCCCCTATGACCGTTCCAAGGCTCTTGCCCAGATTGAAGCCCTCAAATCTGTCGACCGCGGACTGAGCACCGTCGTTATCAATCCAACAGCTGTCCTCGGCCCTTACGACTTTAAACCCTCCCGCATGGGGGAGGTGCTCCTGGACATCTATCACAGCAGATATCCCGTACTCATCAACGGCGGTTATAACTGGGTTGACTCGAGGGACGTCATAGCCTGCGCACTCGCAGCTGAAAAGACAGGTAAAGCCGGTGAAAGCTATCTCGCCAGCGGGGAATGGTATCACGTGTGCGATATCGCCAGGATCATATCCGACATGTACTGCAGGAAAACGCCGCGATTCGCAACACCCGTCTGGATGTGCAGCCTGCCGGCCTATTGCGTCCTGGCGCTTGCGAGGATGCGCAATGCATCGCCGAAGTTTACCCCGATCGCCCTGAAAACGCTGCAGAGCCACCGTCATATTTCCCATGAAAAGGCAACAAGGGAATTCGGGTACCGACCGAGGCCGATTGAAGAAACCATCAGCGACACCCTGGACTGGTTCCGCGGCCAGGGCATGCTCGAAACAGATTGCCGTTAAGCGACCTGCGTCCGCGCCCTGATCCATCAGGGCCGGGTATGCCGCGAAAAAAAATCCCATATGAATTGAGATGCGTCCAGGTCATGGCTTGTTTTTCCCGGATTGAGTTCCGGTAATGATACGGCCGCTCCGGGCCACGTATGGCCGCCGCCCTGTATGGTCACCAGTAATACCTCCCGTTCCGGTCCGGGACACCCGTACCTGACCATGAACCCGACCGTGCCATCAAGGGTATCCCTGTCGGGAAGTATCCTGACGCTCACCTGTGACGAACAGCCGTTATTCCTGGCCCAGTATAAGGCCGTGTCAAGCACTGATAGGACTTCGCCATGCTTCATTTTCTTTCTCGTGAGCGCTCCTCCGGTCCAGGGAACAACCCTGTCGTCAGTTCCGTGTATCATCATAAGCGGAACCGGTTTCCCGGGCCTGAAAAGCGCGAGATGCTTCGGCAGCAGTCCTGAAACTGATGCGGCCGCCGCTATCCGTTCAGATGCCACGATGCTGATTCGCAGGGCCATCATTCCGCCGTTTGAAAAACCGGCCACGTAAACACGTTTCGGATCAGCCATTTTTTCAGATATCATCGTGTCAACCAGATGCAATATGAACTGTACATCATCGACGCCTGCTTTAAATGAAATTGAATCCATATCGACGCGCCCGTCATTCCACATGGGTCCGTATGCATCCGGATAGAGCACGATAAACTTATTTTTGTCGGCGAGTCTGTTGAAGCCGGAGCAGAGGTTCATGACCTGCCCGCTGCCATTCGCGCCATGCAAAACGATGACAAGCGGGACCGGTTCGTCCGCGGTCATACCGGGCGGCAGGTATTCCATGTAAGTCCGGTTCATGTTCCCCGCCACGATTGTTTTTTTGATGCCCTCTTTATTTTCAGCATGATCAGGCTGGGGATTCAGGATCAATACTATCGACGCGATTGAAATGAGCGTCATGTAACTATATTTGGTCATAGGCCGACAACCTGGTTCCGTACATGCTGCTCATGCTGGATTCTTGGGGCTTCATGGCAACTAATTTTTCACGCTGCCGCGTATTATTATGCGTTGATACTGCTTTCGGGAGCCTGCCGAACAGGCTTTTCCCGCTGGTAAGATGCTGGCCGGGATTATATGTACGGTATAATGTAATTGGATCAATTCATAATTTTACATTACCGGAATAAGACATGCCGTTTATTATGAATCGTGCGGTTTCCTCGATTGTGAGATCGCTTGTATTGATCATGAGGTTGTATATTGCCGGATCATTCATGTCCACCGCAAGGTGCTTGAGTAAAAACTGTTCCCGCGCCTCCCCTTTTTTACCGAGTATATCCCTGGCTTCGCTATTGTTGACTTTGAATTGAATACTGATATTCTCCAGTTTTTTTTCATGCGATGCGTAAAGCCGCACATGATATCCCTGGGGCAGGTCCTTGGTTATGACATTACCCACACGCCCGATTATTATCGCATGCCCGTTGGCGGCCAGGATCCTTATCGTTTCAACCAGTTTCCTGTACACCACTGCTTCCGGCGGATATTTCGAGAAGCTTGTCTTAAAGAAATATTCCATGGCGTTCCTGGCCTTGTCAGTGAGGGTCTCGGCCAGTTCGTAGGAAATATTCATATCCTTCATGAGATGGTCAAGAAGCCCCCTGTCGAATACGGTCCATTGCGGATCATGCCTGTATTCCCTGTTGAAAATATCTGCGATGGCTTCTCCAACCCGGTAACCAAGGCATCCGAATTCCCTGGAGATGGTTAGAAAGGGCAGTGCGCGGCTGCCCGTCATGTCTATGGTTTTTTTTCTTATCTTCCAGTTATTCTCCTGATATGAGACGGCGTGATCTATGGAAAATATCTCTTTCATGTGCCCCCCCTTATCCGCATTAATCGTCTCGCGGCTGACGTTGCATATACTCACATACTACTATTAAATTGTTCTTTCATCAATAAAAAAATTATTCTTGCGGAAAAAGTGATCATGCTCCCTGCCATGTTTTCTGCTGGCACAACTATTGTGTGTTTCGTATTAATTGGTGTTGACAAATTTATTTACCGTGTAATTATTTCTTTCAATCAACAGAGGATGTAACCATGGAAATAGCGCACTATTTTGAAACTACTTCAGGTCTCGGTATTCTCGCCACCGCTGATTCCAGTGGTGCGGTTGACCTTGCCATTTATTCACGCCCCCATGTCATTGACAGCCAGACCATCGCCCTTATAATGGCCGACAGCCTGAGCCATAAAAATCTTCAGAGCAATCCGAAAGCCGCGTATCTTTTTAAGGAAGAAGGTGCCGGATACCGGGGGACCAGGCTGTATCTCGAAAAAATCAGCGATGAAAAAAACAGTCCCCGCATCGATGAGCTTCGGAGGAAGAAAAAGACCGCTGAAGATGGCGAAGAAGGCAAAGACCGTTTTCTTGTTCAGTTCAGGATAACCGGGACCAGGCCTCTGACGGGCGACCTCCGGAAAAGGTAAAGCCATGCGGGATGTCATGCCGGAGATCATCAAACAGCAGATCGGGGACGCCGAAATCCAATATCTGCATTACCCGGGAGACGGCCCTGCCCTTGTCCTGCTTCACGCCACCGGCCTGTTACCGTGGCTCTGGCACCCTATCGCGCGGTCCCTTTCTCCGAAGTATCGCGTTATCGCTCCGTATTTCTGCGACCATCGCACGACTGAACCCGAAGATGGCGGCCTTAATTGGGCGGTTCTCGCCAGGGACCTTGTCGCTTTATGCGAGAAGCTCAAGCTCGGGAAACCGTATCTCGGGGGCCACAGCATGGGCGCCACGGTCATAACCATCGCCCACGCCGCCGAGGGTCTCCCGGCCGAGAAAATTGCGCTCATCGAACCAATATTTCTGCCGCAGACTGTTTATAAGATGGGACTCACCGTGGAACAGCACCCGCTGGCATCACGCTCCATCAAGCGTCGCAATGTGTGGGATAACGAGGAGGAGGCAAGGACCTACCTCCGATCGAAAAAAATGTTCGAAAAATGGGACGATGAAATGATGGACCTGTATATCCGGTACGGCATGGAAACCGGTGACGGCGGCGGTCTTGTACTTGCGTGTCATCCCCGCCGTGAAGCGTCAATATTCATGGGAGGAACGCATTTCGATCCATGGCCGCTTATACCCCGGATGACGTGCCCGGTCCTTGTAGTTGAAGGTGAGACCAGCGAAAATAAAAGCTTTATCGATCTTCCTTCCATCGCGAAGAGTATTCCCCATGGGCACTACCGCCTCGTACGGGACGCCGGGCACCTGCTGCCCCAGGAACGCCCCGCTGAAATCGCGGTAATTCTCGATGATTTCTTTGGTGCGTAATCCCCCTACCACCAGTTCAGCACATCCTCGGCAAAACCGAGAAAATTCTCCACCTGAAGCCGCGTGCCGTCATCGAGAACAACATGACCGTTAAAAACGCCAAATACCTGGTGCTGGATCGATTTCATCACAAGCAGGTTCAACGAGCTTGACCGGTCGATGATGGGCTTGAAGTCAAGTTCGAACCGCCCGTCATTACTTGTAAATTTCCACGGCTTCATATAATCTTTCGTGTCAATATGAAAAATGACATTCTCCAGTTTGCTGGCCTTCCCCCTGTAGAACAGCATATTTTCAGAAGCCGGCGTCCTGTCACTGAATCCGTAGCCGATATTCCAGCCGAAAGGGACACCCCCGAGGAGTCCCGAGGCTGAACCCCAGTACCATCTGTTTTTATAGGTCCAGTACCCGCGTCCCCAATCCAGGCAGCCGAAATCGGTCTTAGGAGAAAAAATATACGAGCGGCTTCCGATCGTCACCGTTCCCTGCGCGGGCATGCAGTTCACCTTATGGTTGTAATAAAATGCCTTCCGGTTCTCCTTCCAGGATGTAGCGATTGCCATGGTGTCCATCTGCGGATCCTGAGCGAGCGTAATATCCGCCGTGAGGTTTCTCGAACCATCGGGAAGCTCAAATGACGGGACCGATACCAGTATACGCCGGACCCCGTCTTTCACGGTGAATTTCATATCAATTTTTTTATCCTTGAATGCAACATCACCGGCTTCCGAAGAGGACGGGAACCCGGTCCTGCCGCGCGTCAGCAGTGCCATCGAATCAAGTTGAACGCATATGTCATTTTTAAAATCGAGCCAGCAGATAGCGCACAATGTGAGGTAACTCAGGTCGGCGATGGTGAAGCTGATTCCATACTGCTTGTCGTGGGACAGCACTGCATAGTAATCCCATTCCTTTATGCGGTGCCAGGGCGCCGCGATCCTGTTCCGGTCATACCGCCATAACGGTTTACGCGCCCATCCTTCCTCTACAAGGTGCCCGTCATCGTCAAGAAGATCCAGTGTAGCCGTTATTTCATTCTGCATGGCGACCTCCATATTGTTTTTTGAGTTTACCATCAGATCATTATCATGTCAAGCGGGTTTAAATTCTGATTTATTATTTGACATGATTTAACGGCAAATTAAATTGTTTTACCGGATACTGGAGTCAGGCGTTTTCATGACTATTTAATTCAATGCGTGATTCACCTTATTCAAACAAATGATTTGCAGGGGACATAATGGCGCGATATCTTATAATCGGCGGCGTCGCGGGGGGAGCCACCGCAGCGGCGCGCCTGAGGCGACTTGACGAAAAAGCCGAGATCATCATCTTCGAACGCGGCGGCCACGTTTCATACGCCAACTGCGGACTTCCCTATTATCTTGGCGGTGTCATACCGGACCGCAACAGCCTTTTCGTCCAGACCCCGGCAGGTTTTAAAAGCAGGTTTAATATCGATGTAAGGATCAACTCCGAAGTAACCCATATCGACAGCGGCAATAAATCTATCGCCATAAAGGACCTTTCATCAGGCAATGAATATAATGAGACCTATGACAAACTGGTCCTCTCCCCTGGAGCAGAGCCGGTCAAGCCGCCCATTCCCGGCATTGACCTGGACCGCATTTTCACCCTGCGCAATGTATCCGACACTGACCGCATCATGAGCTATCTGAACGAGTACAAGCCCCAATCGGCTGTCATTGTGGGCGGCGGCTTCATCGGCCTCGAGATGGCTGAAAACCTCCGGGGCCGTCGCATGAAGGTCATCGTTGTCGAAATGGCCGACCAGGTGATGGCAAACCTGGATTATGAAATCGCTTCAGAGGTGCACCAGCACCTGACGGTCCATGGCGTAGAACTTCTGCTGAAAGACGGCGTCAAATCCTTTGAAAAGGCAGATTCCTCTATCGCGATCCGCCTCGGGAGCGGACGCGAGATAACAGCAGACATGGTTATTCTTTCCATCGGCGTTCGCCCCGATGCGAAGCTCGCCAAAGAAGCGGGCCTTGCCATCGGTCAGCGCGGAGGAATCGAGGTGAATGAATTCCTCCAGACATCCGATCCGGACATCTATTCCGTGGGGGATACAATCGAATTCAGGCATCCCCTGACCAATCAGAACACCATTACCTTCCTTGCCGGTCCGGCCAACAAGCAGGGACGGATCGTCGCCGATAATATCGTACACGTAAACAAGAAGGCATATACCGGCAGTATTGCCACGGCGGTTGCGAAAATCTTCGATCTCACCGTCGCGTCCACCGGCGCTTCCGAAAAGCAGTTAAAAGCTGCCGGCATTCCCTATGTTGCATCAATAACCCACAGCGCCTCCCACGCCACCTATTATCCCGGCGCAGTGCAGATGTCGATGAAATTACTCTTCTCTCCCGATATCGGCGTTATTCTGGGCGCCCAGATGGCCGGTTTTGAAGGTGTTGACAAGAGGATTGATGTCATCTCATCGGTCATCGGCGCGGGGGGAACCGTGGAGGACCTCACTGAATTTGATCATGCCTACGCCCCGCCCTATTCTTCGGCCAAAGACGCTGTCAATGTAGGCGGATTTGTCGCTGAAAATATTCTTGTCGGACTTACCCGGATAATCCACTGGCACGAAATTCCGGCCCTTGATCCGGATGGAACAATGCTGATCGATGTGCGGACCCCGGTGGAATTTCAGGGCGGCACCATACCCGGGGCCGTCAATATCCCGGTCGATGATTTGCGGGAACGATTAGGGTCGATCCAAAAGGACATGAATATTATTATATTCTGCGCCGTGGGACTCCGGGGATATGTGGCAAGCCGGATGATGATCCAGAATGGTTTCACCAATATTCGGAATCTCTCGGGGGGGTATAAAACCTATTCTCTGGCCATGGGTTCGATGCAGGCCGCCGGTGGAACCTGCTGCTGATTCATGGATCTGCGTATTTCATCGGATCCTGACGTTGTAACGAGACGCCAGGAATCCGTTGTCGGACGCGTAGTTTTTATATTTGACATTGCTTCGTTTTTATATCAATGTTACAGGCAAAGGTATAATCAATGCTGCCATCCTGTTACGATAAAAACGGCAATATTATCGATTTTTACACCATCTTTAACCTTCCCGGGACAGCAGAGCCTGACCAGATAAAATCCGCTTTTCGCGATCTCATCAAGCGCTACCATCCGGATACGGCACAGATTAAATCCGACAACCTCATGGAAAAACTTGACCTAATAATCAGGGGATACCGCATACTCATCGATGAGGACCTGCGGATAGAATACGACCGGATCCTTTTCAGCAGCAGGAAAGCCGACGAGCGGGGATATGCCATCATCTCCAAAAAAAGGATAAAATATTCGGCCACCCTCGGAGACATGCTCAAGGCACGTCTTTTACCGAAAGGCATGAAGCATAAAGACATATTGTATAATTTCGGACAGGACATCGAGATAATCATCACCCCGCTCGAAGCAAGGAAAGGAGCCCTCGCCTACATCGAACTCCCGGCCCGGATGACCTGCCCGCTGTGCATGGGCAGCCACTCGAAGGTGAAGTCAAAATGCCACGTGTGCAACGGGGTCGGAAGAATACATACCACTTCACAGCTGGAAGTCCAGATACCGCCGCATGTAGACGATACCACTTATATTGATGTCGATCTGATAAAGATCAGGCCCGATAAACTCACAAATTTCAACATTAAAAATCTACGGATAAAGATAACGGTCATGCACGGACACGAACAAAACCTCTTCTCCATGTAACATGAATAATGCTCCTTCCAAAAAAATGAATATTGACATTTCATAACTTTTATATGTAAAATATTTGATTTGTTGCAAAACTGGAGTTTCGCGCTCACAGGCGCCCCCTGCGGGAACTTCGCAAGGGCCTTTGCACTAAACCCCGTTATAAAATAAGTTATGCGGCATGTAAAATAGTTATGAAAAGAAAATACCTGTTACTCCTGGTCGTCGATAAAAAAGCGTGTTAATTTTTTTATCTTGAAAAACTGACCGGCCGGTTTAATATTCGTTAATTTTATCTCTATCAATTTGCGCCAGGATTAATACTACACATACAATGGATATCAACGGGAAAATTATTCAGAACAGGTATCATGTCGATAAGCAGATCTGGGAAGACACTGTCAGCTACCTGCACCTTGCCTATGATATGACGCTCCAAAAACAGCCGATTATAATCAGGTTCCTGAAAAACAATGTCATTTCTAAACGGATTGAAGATCTGATCCGCTTCAGGCTTGAAGCAAATGCCGTTTCGGAGATTAACCACCGCAACATCATGAGAATCATCGAGACGGGTGAACTTATTGAACTGCTGTATGTGGTTATGGAATACTTTCCATGCATCAGCCTGCACGACGCGCTGAAAAATAACAGCTTTCCCATTGACCAGAGCATTGAGTGCATACAGCAGATCAGCAGGGCACTTGAATTCCTCCATGATAACAACATAATCCACCGCGACCTCAAGCCGGCCAATGTCCTGGTGGACAATGAAACAGTCAAACTTACAGGTTTCGGGCTCGCTTATATCAGGGAATTCAACGAATCCATACCTTTTAATGAAATAAAAAAGACTTTCATGTATCTCTCTCCCGAGCAATGCGGTATACTGAAAAGGCCCATCGACGAACGCAGCGACCTATACTCCCTGGGCGTTATTTTATTTCAGCTTCTTACCGGCAGGGTACCCTTTGAAGGGCCCGACATCTGCTCGATAATCCACCAGCATATCGCGAAGGTTCCGGAATCTCCGAGTTCATTTAACCCCGGTGTTCCCGCGATACTGGACCGGATCGTAATGAAACTCCTCAACAAGGAGCCGGAGAGCAGATACCAGAGCGCCAGGGGCCTGATAGCCGACCTCGACCGGTACATCGCCGGACAGCATGAATTCATGCTCGGCCTTGACGACCGTCTTGCCAGGCTCAGTTACCGCACCAGGCTTATCGGGCGGGAGCGTGAAATGGCCCGGCTCAATGAAATGATCAACACTCTTGACAGCGGTTCCGGAAGCGTTTATTTTATCACCGGTGAAGGTGGTTCCGGCAAATCAAGGCTCATAGAGGAATTGAAAAGCACCATCCTCGCCAACGACTACTTCCTTGCCGGCGGGACCTGCTCCATCCAGGGCAATAAAATCCCCAACGCCCCCGTCAAAGAAGCCCTCGACGAATTCATGGCCAATTATCACAACCTTTCCGGTGAGGAACGCTATGCCATCATGGAAGAGGTGCGGAAGGAATTCGGCGATCTCGGCGAGATTATTATCAAGCTCAACCCCGTGATGGATGAACTCCTGGGCACATGCCCTCCCCTGGTAGCGCTTGAACCGGAACGGGAATATGTGCGGTTTCTCATGGTCGTCAGCCAGTTCATTCTGAAACTGAGCGACCTGGCCGGCGGTCTCGTGCTGGTACTGGAGAACCTCCAGTGGACTGATGAAGGCACGGTCAACCTCCTGCACGAGCTGCTCAGCGAACTCTCCAGGCACCCGCTGGTCGTTATCGGATTGTACCGTGACGATGAGGTGCCCGATGGACACGTCATAGAAAAAATTCACATGGACATAGCCAGCATGGAGGTTCCCTTCACCGGGATCCATCTCGAGAAATTCGACGCCGGGGCAATGAATAAATTCACGGCCGGCCTTCTCATGGAGCCGGAGGACAGGATCTGCGCAATATCCGACTTTCTGTTCCAGAAAAGCGGCGGTAATCCTTTCTTCGCCATCGAACTGTTGAAACAGCTGGTTGACGATGGCGTTCTGACGTATAAAAGCAACAGGTGGACTTTTGACAATTCGAAGCTCAATTCAATAGAAATTTCCGCTTCGATCGTGGATATCATTCTCAAGCGTATCTTCAGGCTTACCGTCAATGAAATTGACATACTTTCCTGCGCCGCGGTCATGGGCGAAAAATTCAACATGAAAATATTGTTCAGGGTGAGCGGCATTGACCGCACTGAAATCGTACGTATTATCGACAAGTCGATCGACCTGCAGCTCCTGGTCGATCTGCCGGTATGGGGCGAGATCGGATTCGCCCACGACAGGATCAAGGAAGCATTTTACAGAAACCTGGACACGGAGAAGAGGAAAATCCTCCACCTGGCCATTGCATCCGCCATAGAGGACAGCAACCGTGACAACCTCACGCCTGTCATTTTTGATCTTGCCCACCACTTTATCGAAGGTGGCGATTCTGACAGGGCAATCATCTTCGCATTCCCGGCCGGCATCATGGCGATGGGTAAATACTCCAACGAAGAGGCCCTCAAGTATTTCAGGACGGCCCTGGATCTGCTGGAACAGGAAGGGCACCGGGGAAGCATCCAGTGGATCAAGATCCGGGTGAACATGAGCAGGGTCTTCCTGACCGTCGGTAACTACGACCAGGCAATCGAGACCCTCAACGAAATCGCCCCGCTCATGGAATCGAAAACCGAAAAGGCCGAGATATACAGCACCTTCTGCGCGGTCTATTTAAGGAAAGGGGACTGGAAAAAATGCGAAGAATACGCAATACGTTCCGGCGAGCTTCTCGGGGAGCATTTTACAGACAACAAGATAATCATACTCGCTACTCTGGCCAAGGAACTGATCCTCCTCGGGATCTATTCCCTGTTCCCCCGCCTTATTGTTCGCTTCAGGCGGAGTAAAACCATGGAATACAACAAGCTCAAGGCAAAATTCGCCCTGCCGGTGCTCCTGTCGTATATCTACAGCAACACGCTCAAGTTTACCAGATTCACCCTGAGGGCCCTTAATATCGCAATCAGCAAAATAGGCACATCCCCGGAGCTTGGCATGGCCATCGGAGGATTTGGCAGCATCCTCATGGCCATATCCCGTTTCAACCTGGCATTGCGGTACCAGACCGTGGCGCTCAACATGAGGGAGAAATGCAATGACCAGTGGGGAGCCGCGCAGTCATACCAGTGGCTCGGCTACTGCCACCAGTGGAAGGGAGATTACCGAAAAAGCATCGAGTGT
>CAZZHU010000076.1:0-20061 GCA_964654045.1 uncultured Leptospirales bacterium | reverse complement strand
GGTGACACAGAGGAGCGCGGTATGGAAGACATACTAGTAGGGTTGGACATCGGTACCACGAAGACCTGCGCGGTCATCGGAACCATGAACCAGAACAACCAGGTCGAGGTTATCGGCGTGGGCGTGACGCCGTCCAAGGGGCTGAAGAACGGGGTCATCGTGAACATCGACAACACGACCGCCGCCATCATCAAGTCTATCGACGAGGGCGAGCTCATGGCAGGGTACGAGGTGACCGACTGCATCATCGGCGTCAGCGGCCAGCACGTCAAGGGGCAGAATTCCCGCGGCGTGGTCGCTGTATCGAGCCGGAACAGGACCATTACAACAACCGATGTAAAGCGTGTCATCGAGGCGGCCCAGGCTGTCGTGATACCGGTCGACCGGGAGATCCTCCACGTGCTCTCCAAGGAATTCTCCGTAGACGACCAGATCGGCATCAAGGACCCCATCGGCATGAGCGGTGTCCGGCTCGAGGCCGAGGTGCACATCGTGACCGGCGTGACGTCGAGCATACAGAACATGATCAAGGCCGTGGAGAAGGCCGGGTTCCAGTACCGCGACATCGTCTTCAACCCGCTGGCCGCGGCGGACGCGGTCCTTTCCCGGGATGAGATGGAGCTGGGCGTCGCCCTGCTGGACATCGGCGGCGGCACCATTGACATAGTCGTATACCTGGAGGGCGGCGTGGCCTACTCGACGGTCCTTTCCATCGGCGGGATCCACGTCACCAATGATATATCGATCGGCCTGCGGACCCCCATAGAGTCCGCGGAGCTCATCAAGAAGAAATACGGATGCGCGGTGCTCGACCTGGTCGATCCGTCGGAAGTGGTTGAAGTCCCCTCAGTGGGGGGGCGGCCGCCGCGGAAGCTCCTCCGCCAGGAGCTCACCCAGATCATCGAGCCGCGGGTCGCCGAAATGATGGAGATGGTCGACCGCGAGCTGGCGCTGTCGGGCAAGAAGGAAATGCTGTCGGCGGGGATCGTGCTCACCGGCGGCGGGAGCATGCTCGACGGGTCCATAGAGGCCGCGGAGCGGATCTTCAACATGCCCGTACGCATCGGGATGCCGCGGGACATCGCGGGACTGGCGGACCGGGTCGCGACGCCGCAGTTTGCCGGCGCCGTGGGACTGCTCAGGTACGGTCTCAGGATGAACCAGCTCAGGGCCGGGAAGCTCTCTCCTGAAAGGGGGGGCAGCGTGTTCGGCAAGTTCAAGAAATGGCTGGAAGAGTATTTATAGGATAAGCCTCCCAAATCCCCCGGAGGGGGACGTGAGGCTTCATGCGATTCTTGGCCCCCTCCGGGGCTAAGGCATTCGGCACATCCTGTGCCTGCGTTGGCATCAACCTCATCCTGAGAACGCGGGTCGGGGGCGGAAAAACGATTATAACACGAGTGTATAACATTATTTCATATCAATCGCTTTGGCGAAAAAATATAACGCAATGAGACATAATATCGAATCGAAGGGGGACTGACATGTTTAAACTTGAAGAAGAAAAGCCTCTCACAACAGTGATCAAGGTCGTCGGCGTTGGGGGAGCCGGATGCAACGCGGTCAACCGGATGATCGCCACCGGCATGGAGGGGGTCGAGTTCATCGTCGCCAACACGGACGCCCAGCAGCTCAGGGACAGCCTGGCGCAGGTAAAGATCCAGATCGGGACGAAGCTCACCCGCGGCCTCGGCGCCGGCGCGGACCCGAGCATCGGACGCGAGGCGGCCAACGAGGACCGGGACAAGATCCACAAGGCCCTCAAGGGAGCGGACATGGTTTTTATCACCGCCGGCATGGGCGGCGGGACCGGCACCGGGGCGGCGCCTATCATGGCTGAAGTGGCCAAGGAGCTTTCCGCGCTGGTGGTAGGCGTGGTCACCAAGCCCTTCAAGGTGGAAGGGAAGAAGCGGCTGGGCCAGGCGGAAACCGGCATCGCCAACCTCAAGGAGAAGGTCGACACCCTCATTACCATCCACAACGATCTCTTATTAAAAATAATCGACCGGCGCACGCCGATTGAAGACGCCTTCAAGCTGGCCGACGACATTTTAAGGCAGGGCGTGCAGGGCATCGCGGACCTGATCATGGTCACCGGCCTGGTGAACGTCGACTTCGCGGACGTGCGCACCGTCATGAAGGAAACCGGGGACGCGCTCATGGGCGTCGGTATCGGCACGGGCGAGAACAAGGCCCTGGAAGCGACCCAGCAGGCCATCAACAGCCCGCTCCTGGAGGAGACCAGCATCGAGGGGGCCAAGGCAGTCCTCATCAACATCGCCGGCGGCAACGATCTCTCCCTCCACGAGGTGAACGAGGTCACCGACGTCATAACCCGCCAGGTCGACCCGGAGGCGAACATCATCTTCGGCACCACCATCGACCCGGCGCTGTCCGACAGGGTCCGCGTGACGGTCATCGCCACCGGCTTCGACCGGAGGCGGAACATGATCAACCGCGGCGGCGCACAGCAGTCGGACCTGCGCAACGGAACGTCCCTTACCCTCATCGAGGGGAGCCAGAAGGCGGCGGAGAAGCGGGTGCCTGCCGGCATGCAGACATTTTCGCTGGACTACGAGCGGAAGCGTACGCGTGATTTCCAGAACGAGGACCTGGACATACCGGCCTTTTTGCGAAGGGGAGTGGAGTAGAATACCTTGAGAGCGGCGATGGATATACAGGTTGATGAAGACATCCGGTCCTTTCTCGACGGGGCCATGGGAGGCTTCACCGCGATGGAGCCGCTGGCCGGGGACGCCTCGACCCGGCAGTACTGGCGGGTGAGGGCGGACAGGCGCACCTGCGTCCTCTGCAGGGACCCGGGGTTTATCAATAAACCGGAAACCGAATATCCCTTCACGGTGATGTACAATCTCCTGAAAGATTCGGCGCCGGTTCCCGAGATCTACGCCATGGACAACGGGCCGGGGCTCTTCCTCCTTCAGGACCTCGGCGATGATCTTCTTGAATATGTCATTCCCCTTGGCGACGGGAATACGACAACCCGTCTCTACCAGTCTTGCGTTGAGAACCTCTTTTCGATTCAGATGATACGGGGGAAGGGCTCCGTGCCCTTCTCCCTTTCTTTTGACATCGAAAAGCTGATGTTCGAATTCGACTTTTTCATCGAGCACGCTCTGGGCGGCTATTTCAGGGCCGGCCTCACCGGCCATGACCGGGATGCCCTCCGGTCCGCGTTCCTCGAGATAGCGGAAGCGCTGTTCCGCCCCGAGCATTTTGTCCTCGTCCACCGGGACTATCATTCCCGCAACCTCATCGTCTTCAACGATATCCCCTACATCATCGACTTCCAGGACGCCCGCATGGGGCTTCCCCAGTACGACGCGGTTTCCTTGCTAAGAGACTCTTACATGACCCTTAATAACGACATCTTCGATTATCTTAAAAATTATTATTATGAGGGAGGGAAGGAGATGGACATTCACACCATGGGCCGCGACGAGTTCAACTACTACTTCGACCTCATGGCCTTTCAGCGCAACATCAAGGCCCTGGGCACCTTCGGGTATCAGGTTTCGGTAAAAGGGAATGCCCGGTACGAGCGCTACATACGGCCGACGGCGGACTACCTTGGCGATTACGCCGAGCGGCAGGACAGGCTCGGCAAGGCCTGGCGGATTCTCCGCAATTATTTGAACGGCAGATAAGTACTTAAAAAATCATTGCTATATGAGGAGTGATTTGGCCAAAAACCGTGTCAGACTTCTTGTCGTATTTAGCTCATTTTATGAATAGATAGCCCGGCACATGCGCCATATGGTCACTGTACCGCTCACCGCAGCAAGAAAGAAGAAACCTCGTCCCGCGTGTTTACATCCACCGGCGGACCCGTTTTTTATACTCAGCATAGGACTGGCCGAATTTTGCATGAAGTCTTCTCTCTTCGGAGCGGATGAAGACGATCTCCATGAGAAGAATGAAAAGGGCGGCCGATAGAAAGCTTATGGCATTGCCCAGTATAATAGAAAGGCCAAGAAGAATGAATACTCCGGAAAGAAATTGTGGGTTCCGCGAAAAGCGGTAGGGACCGTCAGGGACAAGGGTTTTCATCTCTTCATCATACCTTTCGGGAGCGCCATGTTTCTTGAACTGCCGCAGGGAAAGATAAAGAAGATCAAAGCCCCCCATGATGAGGAAAGCGCCGCAGAGATTCCATGGGAACGTGATTATGCTGAAGGTTGGCAGCAGCCAGTAAGGTAACAGGCAGAGCAGTATGCATGCTGTGAAATAAACCGGCGGTATGGATACATATCGTTTCATGAGTATCGGGTTACATGATGAAATTAGATAAATAAAATATAATTAGGCTTAACTAATATTTCTACTATATGTCAACTATTTTAATGGAATTTGTCAGGAGACAATGAAAGTCTTAATGACTGATTAATCATACCGGAAATGCTCCTGAGAAATTAATGCATTCTGCAGGAAATAATAATCAGCATGTGTTTGAAAAATTCTTGACAGCTATCGGTATAGATACTATACTGACAATATGAGAATTACACAGGAAGATGTGGGCCGCATAACGGGCCATATAATAAAACTGGTGAACAAGTATAAACGGCTTGATTCCAGGGCGCTCGATTTCGGCACCGGCGATCTTTTGTTCCCGTCGGAGATACACGTCATCGAAGCGATCGGAAAGAATTACGGCAATACGGTGAACGAGCTGTGCCGGAAATTCAGCGTTACCAAGGGCGCGGTCTCCCAGATTGTCAACAAATTATCAGAGAAAAGGCTGGTGAATAAAAAGCGTAATCCCGAGTACCACAAAGAGGTCATCCTCACCCTGACCGCCAGGGGAAGAAAGGCCTTTAACGGTCATGAGAAGTTCCATGCATCCATGGATAAGGAGCTTTATAATACCATGACGGATGTCGACAGAGAAGAGCTGGCGAATTTCGAAGAGATCATGCGAAAAGTTGAAGCGTATATAGAAAGATATATTACCTTCACTGAAGGCAAATAACGGAAATCTTGCACAGGTTTTATACGGACAGGCGGATTATATCTTACAGTTTAGCAACTATACTGATGGAGGTTTACCATGATCGCGGGAAAAAATCTAATCATGGCCATTTCAGCTCTCGTAATGGCTATTGTGGTCATCTGTATCGTGAAGGTATGCGGAGATACTAACGGAGTGTACAATCTCTTTAAATCAGATTCGTTTCACTACCAGGCGCTTCGCACCCTGGGGCATTCCATGTATCAGGGTTCGGCCGCGGGAGAGGTTCTTTCCGTGATCAGCCGCATCAAGGATCAGGACGAGGACGCGTGGTATGAAGAATGGAACAGGATGGGCGAGAAGTGCGGGAATTGGGCCGGGAAGGCCGTCGATCCCGTCACGAGGGGGAACGCGTATCTGCGCGCGTTTAATTATTTTCGAACCGCCGAGTTCTTTTTGCCGCCGGGAGATGGGCGGAAGGTTACGGTCTATGACCGAAGCGTCGATGCATTTCAAAAAGCTTTAAAGGAACTGGGTGTCAAGCATTCGATTTACAGTATCCCCTATGAAAACGGTAAAATGGTCACCTATTATTTTAAAGGGGAAAATGACAAGCCCCTGGTGATAGTGTGCGGCGGTTTCGATTCAACGAACGAGGAGAGCTATTTCTGGATAGGGAGGCCGCTCGTGGACCGGGGATATTCCGTGGCGATGTTCGAGGGTCCGGGACAATCGGGGATGATACGGCATTTCAACATCAGGTTCACCCCGGATTGGCACAGGCCCGTTGGCAGGGTAATTGATTATCTGGGTGAAATGGATCCGTCGATAAAGAACAGGAAAAAAATCCTCTTCGGGATCAGCCTCGGCGGCGTGCTCATGGGTCGGGCCGCGGCCCGTGAATGCCGCATCGACGGCGCCGCATTGTTCGGCTCGCCCTTCGATTTTCTTGACGGGGCCCTGTATCAGCTCCCGTCGGCGGCACGCTGGCTGTTTCACGGCGGACACAAGGGTATATTCAACTGTCTCGCCGGGATGAAAAAACGAATAAGCATTACCACGCGATGGGGCATCAATAACGGGATGAGCACCATGGGAGGGGAGACGCCCTACGATTTCCTCCTCATCGGACAGAACTATACGCTCAAGAATGTCCATGAAAAAGTGAAGTGCCCGGTTCTCGTGCTGTATGGAGAAAGGGACTGGTTCGTATCCGATGGCATCCAGGACGTGATGTTCAGAAACGCCTTTAAAAACGCGAAGAGTTATACCCTTCAGACTTTCCCCGTTGAAGACGGGTCCTCGGAGCATTGCCAGGCCGGTGCCATCGAGCAATCGACGATGGCCTTCATCGGGTGGATGAAAAGCCAGGGCTTCGTCAAATAAATGGAGGATATGGAGTAACACGGCGCGAACACATCGTTTTTTTGGTATCCACCCGACCCGTATATTGCGGTCCCCGGGGAATGCATGTGCTTATAATTTAAATAATTAATAAATTAGATTTGACTTTAATGTAACCAGTGGTTACATGTGTAACCACGATGGTCAATCAATACTATTAATCCGCTCGGGGAGAGGTGTCCGTGGCATTCATCGTAAAAAACCCGTACGCGGAGATCCGGGAGGAGGAAATAGTAAAACTCTGCAAGGAAAATCTGGCATCGTATAAGTGCGTAAAGGAAATTTACTTCATCAATCCCGTTCCTAAAAACGCGCCTGGCAAGGTACTGAAACGGGAATTGAGGCAGCAGATGACATGACAGGCCGGCCAGCGGATAGAGGCGCGATGGAACGTATTAAAACCAGCAAAGGAGGAGTGTATGACACTACCGAATCGAAATAATCCCTATACATTCAATGAATTTCTCGAATGGAGAAAGAACGTTGATTACTATGCGGACGATCAATTTGTACAGAAGGTTCTCAGACATTTTTCAGGCACGTCATGGGAGGATGCGGACAGGGAAGCCCGCAGGATATCGGAGAAGGCATCGTTCAAGTGGCGGGACATGGCAGAGTCGATAGCCGTTCCCGAGAAAAAACCGTACATGATGCATTATGACGGACACCACAACCGTATTGACCGGATCGTGCGGCCCCGCGAAACAGAGATTATGGAGAAGGATATCTTCGGAGAGCTCCTGTTTTCGGACAGGTACTCTCCCTGGGTAAAGCTGATCAGGATGATGATCATCTACCAGAACGGCGAGGCCTGTGTGGCATGCCCCATGACCTGCACCGAAGGGCTGGTTAAGCTGCTGGAGAAATACGCCGATACCTCGGAAACCAGGCGCATTCTCGGGCACTGCAAGGATGGCATCGACGGCGACGTGGCCATAGGGGCCCAGTATCTTTCCGAGATACACGGCGGTTCCGATGTTCCGGCCAATGTTCTCGAGGCCGTTAAGGAGGGGGACATTTGGCGGCTGTACGGCAGCAAGTTTTTCTGTTCGGCCACGCACGCCGATTATGTTGTAGTAACCGCGAAGCCGAGCGGATCGGAGAAGGTGGCTCTTTTCGTGATGCCGTCGTGGCTTCCCGGCAACAAGGAAAAGGAGATCCGCAACGGCTACACCATCGACCGTATCAAATGGAAGATGGGCACCAGCGAACTGACCACCGGGGAGCTGACGTTTAACGGCGCAGTCGCGTATCCCGTAGGCCCGCTGGAGAGGGGCGTTGCCAACGTGGTCGGCATCGTGCTCACCTATTCACGGCTGACCGTGGGGCTTTCGGCGGCGGCATTCATGACGCGCGGGGTCCGCGAGGCGAAAAAGTACAGTGAGATGAGAGAGGCCTTCGGCGTCGCCATTGGAAAGTTCCCCATGGTAAAAGCCCAGATCCAGGACATGGAAAATTCAACCAGGAGGACGACGGCCGGCGCGTTCAGGCTCTATGGAGAGTTCCTGGCTCTGGAGGGAAGCACGGGGGGAGGCATCGCGGCGGACGTGCCCCTCGAACAAAAAAAAAGGAGCTTCAAGGTGCGCGAGCTTATTATGCTCCAGAAAATGGCGGCCTCGTGGGATTCGACCGATGTGATTAGGAAGGCGATGTCCATTTTCGGCGGGCACGGCGTGATGGAGGATTTCTCATCCCTGCCGCGACTTTATCGCGATTCAGCGATAAACGAGCTCTGGGAAGGACCGCGAAACGTGCTCCTCGCCCAAATCCACAACGACCTGAAAAGGGTTTCGGACTGGTATAGCCCGGAGGAGTTCGTGAAAGATGTATTAAAAGAGGCGGACCCGGCGCTGGTCGAAGAATATTCGCAGGAGATCGGGGAGCTTGAATCGCATCCCAGCCTTTACCAGGACGACGAAAAAACCGTGGAAGTTTGCCGCATGTGGGACAATTTCTGTCACAGGCTCTATCATTCGTACCAGGATTGCGCCCTTGCGGAAGTTTAGGGTGCGGTGCGGGCACGGAGTTCGGTACGATAAGATACATACCGCCGGCCTGAAGGGGGCACATTCGCTTTCCTTCCGGCCGGTATCTTACCTCCTCTTTGTGGTGAACCGGCGATTCG
Organism: uncultured Leptospirales bacterium; assembly: GCA_964654045.1. Lineage (GTDB taxonomy): Bacteria > Spirochaetota > UBA4802 > UBA4802 > UBA5550 > RBG-16-49-21. The sequence goes on along the minus strand of CAZZHU010000076.1, from coordinate 11,560 downwards.
CCATTCCGGGAAAATTTACTTCGGCCCCCTGAATTTCAGGGCGATTATTTTACCGAGTTTTCTCATGTGTGCCGCCACCTCTTCCCTGCTTCTGCCGGGATAATTCCTGAAGGTTATGAGTACCCCGTTCATGGCGGCGAAGTACGAGTGGGAAAGCATCCGCACATTTCCCTTTGCTTTCATTTTGATGAACAGCCGGTCCATCTGGTCCAGCAACAGCCTCTCGGCGGCGTTGAGTCGTTCTATCAGTTCCGCGCCGAGGGAGCCGTCCAGCATGAAGTGCGTCATCATCCGGAAATAGGTGTCGTTATCAATGAGGTAATTTATGAATTTTTCGGTGACTTTTTCAATGCTTACGGTTTTATCCTCGTTTATCAGCGTGCCGAGAAACCGGATTATTTTTTCCGCGCCCTTCAGGAAGGCCTCGACGAAAAGGGTCTGCTGGTCGGGGAAGTAACGATATATGGACGCGTGGGATATCCCGGCTTCTTTGGCGATATCGCGTATACTGACATCCGCAAACGGCTTGGTTGCGAATACGCGCTCGGCGGCCGCTATTATGGCGTCCTGCCGGGCTTTTCGCTCCCGTTTTTTCATGGAACTGAATGATGTTTCGCGTTCTTTCTCCATTGTTGCTTATAGCTTCCGGTAGCCTGATTTATATTGCATGAATCAAATGATTGCAAATCTGTCGTCCATTATTTTTCCATCGGGAGAATATTCCTTTAGTAAAGCAACACCAAGCCATGTCATCAGGGAAAAACCTGGACAGAGGCCCTGGAATTTTGCGCGCCGGGCCAAAATCAAGAAAAAATACGACTCTGGTGTATAGAATTCCCGTCCCTGAATATTAAAACAGCGGTTAGAAATAATAGCAAGAGAAAACTCAATTTGTGAGAAAAATTTGAGGAGGATAAAGCCTTACGGTGCCCACTTCATCGGTAGACAAGCAGGCATTTATATTATTGTCATCCTGTTAGACTGGTGATATTTTTATATTCGTTTATAATCGATGAATAACTTCAAAGTTAAAGACTTTTATATCTTCAATAAAACCTTCCAGGCGATCGCCTGGTTTTACCGGTCCGACTCCGAAAGGTGTGCCGGTAAAAATCAAGTCCCCAATTTCCAGTGTCATGAATTTAGATACATGGGAAATTATCGTATCGATCTTGAAAACCATGTCGGCCGTGTTCCCTTCCTGAACCGGTTTTCCGTTTAACAAGAGAGTGAAGCGGATTGCATCGGATGTATGAAGTTGATTCATGTTTAAAAATTTTCCGATAACAGCCGCATTATCAAAGGCTTTGGAAATTTCCCATGGATTTCCATCTTCGATGCATTTTCGCTGAATATCGCGGGCGGTAAAATCAATCCCTGCCGTTACCTCATTATAATAACGTCCGGCATACTGTTCTTCGATGTTTTTGCCGGTTCGAAAAATTTTCAAGACGATTTCAACTTCGAAATGAACTTCCTTTGAGAATTCAGGATAGATGAAGGGTTTGTTGTTAGATAACAGGGCGGTTTCCGGCTTCATGAAAAATACCGGGACATCCGGTACGGCATGATCAAGCTCTCGTGCATGGGCCTTATAATTATGAGCTATGCAAAATATTTTCATTTAATCCCCGCAGAATGGTAATAGATATTTATACGATACAGGTTATCATTTCCCTGATCGTATTGGCTTGCGATTTTACATTTATCACTTCCGCTGAAAGTTCCCTGGTGCCGTCCGAATACTGCTGTATAAGTGAATTCACGAGTGTTATGGAGCTCGCGATTTCCGTGATGGCGTTGGACTGTTCGAATATCATTGATGTTATCTGGGATGATTCATTCAATAATCTGTCCGCTTTCTCGCTTACGATTTTCCTTATCTCATCCTCGTTCTTCATGCTTTCGCTCATTTCATCGATGACGCCGCTGATAGAGTTAACTTCATCGATGATGGACTTTATGGAAGATGTGGTTTCTTCCACGTTTTTCAATCCGTTGAACATTTCGCTGCTGTTGATGTTAATCAGGGAGGTTATCTCCCGTATGCTCCTGTTCGTCTGATCGGCCAGACGCGAGATCTCGTCGGCGACAACCGAGAATCCCCTCCCTTTTTCCCCGGCCCGGGCTGCTTCGATAGCCGCATTTAGCGATAGGAGATTGATGTTGTCCGATATTTTTTTTATCATATCTACAATTGTGGTCATCTGGTTTGAACTTTCATCGACCCTGTGGATGCTTTCCAGCATCATTTTTTGAGATCTTTCGCTGCGTTTCATGATTTCCGAGATGCCGTCGGTTTTTCCCTTCACCTGGTATATTTTTTCGCGCATATGAGAGATGGCATTGGAAAGATTGATGATTTTATCCATCAGTCCGATGAGGTTCTCATGCTGTTCTTTTATTATTTTCGCCGCCGTTTCGGTATTGCTCGCAACCTGTTCGGCCGCAGAGCTTATCTCCTCGATATGCGCGGCCTGGTCCTTAGAATTGCATGAAAACAGCTCCATCCGCGACGTCAGCTGCCCGGAATACGTTGTCAGCTGGTTTGATGTTTCGTTCATGGAGTCCACCAGTTTTTTAATCAGGGAAACCTGTTTCGCGTTTTTTTTCGCTTCATTACCCAGGCTTTCCATCGCCTGTGATGCGATCCGCACGATCAACGCTCCCAGAATATAGGTGAATAATAACGCAAGAATCACCTGTATGACGATCATGTACAATATGGATTTATTCTGCGTCGCCGCGAACGGAGCCGTGATAAAGCAGAAAACGACATGGGAAGCGATGAAAAGCAGAGTAACGGTCAGGGATACCCATCTTTTGCAGAACAGGCATGTGGCTATGACCACGACGAAAAAGTGATAGGCTGTACCGGGATGCCGCGTGTAGGAATATAACGGTTCAAAGGGCTTTGACAGGTATTCCATGATCAGAAGAATTACGATTACCAGAATCGATGCGTTCACCGCCTCGTTGTACATCCCCCTTCTCAGCATTGCCAGGGATACGATAATGGTGAGTATAATGGACGGGTATACCGGGCTGATGCTTCCGCGTGTCGCTACCATGGTGGCCAGAAGAAGGAACATGAAAATCAGTCCGAGGATTGCGAAGACCATGAACGTGTAGGTTTGTTTCCGTATGATCGTCGATGCTTCCATGTATGCGGAAAGAAAGAATCTCTCCGGCTTTATTAACAGCTTCATATTACCAACCTCCACTCATGGTCGTTCCGATGGATCTATATTTCTCATCAAGATGAAGCATAAGCGGCGGGGACGATGACGTATCTCATCAAGCATTCTCGATTACATAGTCCCGTATTTTCAACATGTCAGCCTCGTAATGTCTCGATCCCCTCCAGAAGCAGATGCTGGCAAAAATGCCGCTTGATGTGGCTATTAAGAGAGCGATCTTCAAACCCCAGATTCCGCTGCCGAGAAAATCCGAGATTACCCCTATTAGTATGGGAGCCCAACCCCCGCCAAGTACGTATTGCGTTAAGACGTTCACACCCCATGACATGCACTTTAAACTCGGCGGAACCACCTCCTGTGTGGCGGCTGATAACGCGGGAAGGCCCATCATCCCGATTATTCCATATAGTATCGCAAGTACCAATCCTGCGCCCTGTAGGTGCAGTAAATAGGCGGCGCTCAACAGTACCGCGGATGAGGCCGTGCAGACCATCGGCAGCAGAAATCGCGCCCTCGGATTATATTTCTGCCACCGGTCCGTGGCGATGCCTCCCAGGAGGGCGCCGATTATTGCCATCATGCCGATGATTCCCAGAATCATTCCCGCCTTGTCTTCCCTGCAGCCGTAGCATCTCATTATATAAGCAGGACCCCAGACCATGAATGAAAACGTTACCATCTGCATAAGGGCGAAGCCGATGTACAGCCATTTGAGCGAAGGGATTTGTAAAAGTGACATAATGGATTTGAAGAAACCGATCCTGTTGCCCCGCGCATCGCAATATATGTACGTCTTGTAGTCCTTGACGAAAAAAGCTGCTATGCCGAGCAGAATTCCCGGTATTGCGAAAATAAAGAACGGTGTGCGCCAGTTGCCCGATTTCACCGACAGGTATCCGCCAAGAATGACGCCGAGGGCACTGCCGATGGGAACGGCCATATTGAATATCCCCATGACCTTGCCGCGGGTTTTATTCGGATAAGCGGCGGTGATCATCGCAGTGCCGATGGACCCGTAACCCCCCTCGCCGATGCCGACGAACAGCCTGGGGAGCAGCAGCGACAGGAAGCTTTTCCCCATGCCGGTGCAAAAGGTGGACACGCTCCAGATTAACGCCATGATGCCGACGGCTTTTTTTCTGCTCCATCGGTCCACCACGTACGTTGCAGGGAGCGCGAACATTGCAATGCTCATGAGGAAGATTGTCTGGATCGATCCGATCTGCGAATCGGTCAGGTTCAGGTCGATTTTAATCGATTCCTGGACGACGGAAAGAACCTGGCGGTCCATGTAGTTGACGATGTACAGAAGCGTGAACAGTATGAGGATTACGTGCGAGTGTAGGCCGCCGTCCGAGAAATTCCTGGTTGTTTTATTTACTTTCATGGCGTTCATATCCTTTTTTTATGTAATAGATAACCGGTCAATATATGATTGTGTTGTTTACAAATTCTTCAACGGCTTCCATGTCACTATGGGTGATTTGCGGAAGGGGAGGGCGGACCCGTGACGTTATGGGATGGCCCTTCCGGCGAAGTATTTCTTTTATTACGGCGTGCCGCGAACTGTTCCTGGCCTTTAGCAGTGAGGGGAAATGACCCATAATGTTTAACGCGTTTTTCTGCAGTCCCTTTGGAAGGGCAAATGAATTCAGGACTGGAATCATGTCCCGGATGGAATTCTGCAACCGGCGTGCTTTTATTAAGTCCCCGGAAATCCATGTATTATAGCATTCGGCGACAAGTCCCGGGGAAAATGCCGGAATGAGGCAAATGGCGCCGCTGCCGCCGGCCTTCAGGGTCTCCAGAAGAAAAAAGCTGTTGCCGGTAAAGAGTGCAAAATCCCTGCCCTGTATTGCTTGTGAAAACCGTTTCAGGTCGGGGAGGCTCATGGAGCTGTCTTTCATCCCTGCCAGCCTGTTGATCGAAAGAAGCCTCTCCATATCCCCGGATGGATAGAACAGGCCGGTCATCTGGGGATAATGGTAATAGAGGATCGGTTTTCTAGAATCACTGCAGAGCCTGACGAAGTATTCATTAAGGTCTTCGAAGTTCACCGGATAGAATGCCGGAATTATGGTGAGAAACCCGTCCACATCGAGGACGCCCGCTTCGGCGATGAATGAACTCGTGTCCTCCAGGCTGGCGAACCCGGCCCCGACAAGCAGGGGGAGCCTGCCCTTCACGGCTTTTATGGAGGTTTTAACGATCTGCATTTTTTCTTCGTAGGTAAAATAGGGGAATTCGCCGCCGCTTCCGAGAATGAGAATCCCGTGGCTTCCCGAATCGATGTAAAAATTAATGATGTGGTGCAACCCGGGAAGGTCAAGGCTTCCGTCGGCCGCGATTGGTGTCGGGACGACCGGGAATGTCCCGTTCAAATAATCATGCAATCCCATTTCGTTCTCCTGAAGATGATCATGACTACATGGTAGGTCGAAAGGCACGGCGAGTCAAAGGGTGATCTGCATATTAATCGCTGCTGAAATTCAAGAAAACGGTATAGGTAAAACACTTATGCCGGATTGGTATTCTGGAAGCCTGTTATCATTGAGGGAATTAGATGTTTTCGATCCAGTGTATGGCGTATTTCGTCAGCTCTGTCGCGGATTTTAGGTTCAGCTTTAATTTTATTTTTTCCCGGTAGGTGCCTATCGTTTTCACGTTCAGGTTTGTCTCTTTCGCGATTTGATAGGTGGTATATCCCCTGCCGATAAGCTCCAGGACCTGTAGTTCCCGGTTGCTCAGATTTTCCACCGGGGAAGTGGCGCCCCGTTTCCCTTTATCGGAATAGCTGTCGAGGGCGCGCTCCGTCATCTTTTCGCTTAAATATATTTTTCCGCCCAGGACCTTTTTTATTGCACCCATCAGGATATCTGAAGATTCCTGTTTCATTATATATCCTTTCGCTCCCGCTTTAATCACCCTCTCGGCGTAAAATATTTCATCGTGCATTGAAAGGATGAGTACCGGTATGCCGGGGAGTACCTTCTGCAGGTCCCTGATCAGCTCGAGTCCGCTGCTCTCCTTCAGGGTGATGTCGAGGAGTATGATGTCCGGTCCCAGCTGCTTGATGGACTTCATCGCGGTGTCCGTGTCTTCGGCCTCGCCGCATATTTCGAGATCGTCGCTCCGGTTGATCAGTAGCGTGAGACCTTCCCTGAATATCTTATGATCGTCGACGATGAATACTTTTGACTTTGTTTTTGTCTTCATTTGATTCTTCCCGCGGTTTATTAACGGTAAAGGTGCAGGTTACGGTCGTTCCGCCCGCATTGTTGTTCGCTATTTCGATTTCTCCGCCGATCAAGCCGGAGCGGTATTCCATGATGCGCAATCCCATTCCGGTGTGATCGACGGTTTTACCCCGGAAGCCGGAACCGTCGTCCTGTATTTCCATTACGTTGGATCCATCTTTCATGTACATCGAGAGGCCGATTTTTTTCGGATTTCCATGCCGGACGGCGTTATGTAGCGATTCCTGAGCTATCCGGTATAAATTTATCGCCATCAGGTCGTCATAAATGATGATTGATCCGTCATGCTTGAAGATGCACGGTATGTGATAGTTCTCAACGGTCTCAAGCGCAAGGTCGCTCAGCGCCTTTATGAAATTATGAGCCTTCAGGTCGATAAGGCCGAGTCCTCTCATAAGACGGCGGGTTTTCTTGATGGCCTGGTTCGTGAGGTCTATTATGGCGTCGATTTCCGCTGTGTCGCCCGAGCCTTCCGGAAAATGTAATTTCTTCAGCGCTTCGCCCCTCATTTTGATGGCCACGAGGTGCTGGCCCAGGTCGTCGTGCAGGTCCTGCCCTATCTTGTACTGCACCGTTTCGTTGACGCTCATCATCTCCTTTTCAAGTGCCATCCGCTCGCTCATTTCGTCATTCACGCGTTTATTGTATATCTCGAGCCTGGCGACGCTGATGCCGTTGATTCTCCGTAGCATGATGCTCAACGAAGATACCAGCAGCAGGGAAAAGACGTAATCGATGATCACGCCTGCCATGGATACACCCTGCAGGTCGGGACTTTTCGATATGTAAATAAAGTAGCAGGTGCCGAAAACAAAATAGCACGCGGCCAGAAGAACGAGCCATTTCCAGTTGCCGAAGAGGGCGCAGTATACGATCATCGCGAAAACGTAATAAAACGTGTTGACGTGATACAAGGCAATGTTTCCTGAGGGCGGCGAGAGAAGTATATAGAGCATGAGCCCGAACATGAAGATGAGGATCAGAAGGATCACCGCTTTTTCGTATAATCCGCGGTAGAGAAGGAACATGGAAACGGCGACCAGGAATAACTGGATCAATAGAATAAAGAGAGGTCCGCTGTAGATTGAGTGAATCGTAAACAGGTTTATGACGTATAGGAACAGCAGGATAAAAATCAGTATGGCGCACCAGGAAAACAATATCAGGGATTTCATTTGAATTTCAAATGGCGCATCACGGTAATTCCTCCGGAGTATTTCTTTTAAAGCTCCCAGCATCGTTTTTCTCCAGTTCAATCGACTTTCCACACATTATAATCCGATTTGTAAATTTTCAATACAAAAATCCGCCCCATTCTTCTCCGGGAAAAATTTTTTATAGGTAAAACACCTAATGATTAATACGTCCTCCACGTATTCAGGTAAATTCAGATAACCTATTTTAATTTCACCGGGGAGTCATTATATATAATACTGAACTTTACCTGTGTGTCCAGGCTGGAGGTTCGGGAAAAATGAGGAAAATTTCCATGGTAGATGTACCGGCGCGGTCGACGGTTATCGACTGCCATTATGATTATTATGATTATAAGGGAAAAACTTCAGGGATAATTGGACTGCGATGACCCTGATGTCGGTTGAAAAGGAGCGTTATATGAGAGTTAATGTCATGGAGATTAATGGAAAAGATAATGTTATTGTGGCTATCACGGATATCTCCAAGGGAGATCGGGTGGTACCCGCCGAGGGTGAACCCTTCACCGCTCTCTCCGATATACCCTACGGCCATAAAGTGGCGCGCATTGATATCGCCGACGGGATGGACATCATCAAGTATGGAGAGCCTATTGGCCGGGCAAAGGGAATGCTCGAGAAAGGCGAGTGGGTACATCTCCACAATATGATAATCGAGGAGTAGACTGATTATGGAAACGATCAATGCATATCCAAGAGGGGACGGATCGGTCGGGGTGAGAAATTACGTGGCGGTGATACCGACGGTATCGTGCGCCAACGGCGTTGTTGGGATGATTGCACGAGCCGTCCCCGAAGCCGTACCCCTGTATCACGGCCACGGCTGCGGCAGGGGAGGGTCTGATCTGGTGCTGCACACGAAGACGCTGCAGAACCTTGCGAGAAATCCGAATGTAGCAGCGATACTGATGATCGGACTGGGGTGCGAGTTCATCAACCCGGCAGGGATGGAGATGGTGGCCTCGCTCGCGAAAAAACCGGTAAAGACGCTGATCATCCAGAAGGAAGGAGGCACCGCAAAGACCGCTGAAAAAGGTATCGTCATTGTAAAAAAATTCCTGGCGGAGGTCCGGCAATTGAAGCGTACGCCGGTGCCTCTGGGACTTCTTACCGTGGGACTCGAATGCGGCGGATCCGACGCCTTCTCCGGGATAACGGCGAACCCCGCGGTGGGCGTTGCGTCGGACTGGGTTGTCGACAACGGCGGGACCGTCATACTAACAGAGACCACGGAGATGATCGGCACGAACCATATCCTCAAACGGCGGGCGGCAGATCATGATATAGCCGGTCAGATAGACAGAATAATTACCGAGACTGATGCGATAGCACAAAAACTGCTGGGCAGCTTTGCAAAGCTTTCCATTGCTCCGGGGAATATGGACGGAGGGATGAGTTCCATACGGGAGAAATCTCTCGGGTGCATAGCAAAGGCCGGGAGCAGGACGATCACACAGGTCGTGGAATACGGGGATATCCCTTCGAAGAAGGGAGTCGTGATAATGAACGGCCCCGGCTACGATACCGAGTCGATGACGGGAGTGGCCGCTTCCGGCGCCCAGGTGATACTTTTCACCACAGGCCGCGGCCAGCCGTTAGGGTATCCCATCGTGCCGGTCATTAAGGTCGCCAGCAACAGCATGTTGTTCGAACGCATGAAGGATGATATGGATATAAATGCGGGCACAGTTCTCGAAGGCCGCACCATCAGGGACGTGGGGGGCGATATTGTCGGTATGCTCAGGAAGGTCATGGAAGGGGACCTGACCAGAGCGGAGATGAACGGACAGAACGGCATCGTTTGCATGTACACGCAGCACACGTCATTGTAATCCAATTCCAATTACTGAGAGGTGTTTCCATGGAGATCAAGCTTCCCTGGGGTTCCGGCGTCCTTCACGTGGAATTGCCCGACACGTGGAACGTGCTGTTCCCCCGGCGTAATCCGCAATCTGCAAGTATGGCGAGTGGCGGGCCGGATGCCGTCAGAAGTTCCCTCATGAAGCCCGTTGGCGCCATCCCCCTTGCGGGGATGAAATTAAAAGGAAAAAAAATCGTTATCGTGGTCGATGACAATACGCGGCCCACGCCGGTATACATGTTCTTCCATATAATCCTTGAGGAAATAGAGAAGGCGGGAGCTGATCTAAGAACCGTGACCGTCATCCCCGCGCTGGGGATTCACACGCCCATGACCGACGAGGAGATGGAGAAAAAAATAGGGATTAAGAACCTGCGCCGCATCCGCTGGAAGAACCATGACGCTTTCGACTTTGATGAAAACCGATATTTCGGCACAACGGAACGTAATACGCCGGTGTACTTGAATAAGGAACTCCATGACGCGGACCTTGTCATACTGACAGGACTCATCGAGCCGCATATCTGGGCCGGTTTCGGCGGAGGCCTTAAGAACATTCTCCCCGGACTGGCCCATGCCGATACGATCGGGCGGCATCACGAGATAATAGCCGAGCCGCCATATCGCTTCAACCGGGTCGGCGTCCTCCCGGAAAAGAACTCTTTCAGGCTCGATCTTGAAGAGATACGCGGTATGATAGAGGGCGATATTTTTTGCATCAATGTGGTTATAGATCATGATCGGAACATACTGGCATCCTTTTGCGGCGATCCCGTCGAAGCGCATCGCCGAGGGATGGAATATTATTATACAAACATGGGGCTTCATGTCGACCGACCGGTCGATGGGATCATCGTGAACTCCTTTCCCATGGACATCAATTTTAAGCAGGGGATGAAGTGCGTGGGAAACTCTCTGCCGGCGCTCGTTCCCGGCGGAGCGGTCATGGCCTTCATCCGCGCCGATCGCGGGATGGACGATATTAATCTGCCTGAGAAAGGTACACCCCTGCGCGTATCCAGGGCAATACTCCGGCTTATCGGACCTTCACGGGTACGCGGGTTTCTTGATATCGTGAGGAAAGGAATGACCGTGGAGGAAAAATTTCTGGTTTATTATTCGATGCAGCTGGTTCGGCAGTATGATCTTTTTTTTTATGTTCCAACTCTCTCCGCGGATGAGGTAAAGAGAATTGGTATGTTCGTGCAATGCCATGATCCCGCGGAGGTGATACGGCATGGTCTCGGGAAAATCGGGAGAAAAGCCACTGTGGCGGTGTTTCCGGAAGGCGGTGTCACCTTTCCCATTGTAGGCGGATGAAAAGTAAACAGTTAAAGACATTGTAACTTTATTATGTCTGGTTTACGCTAGTAAAATGAATAACCTGAAACACGCTTCCGCCCGAATCGGCGTCCTGATGCCTGGTCTAACAGACGCACACATTGTACCCGATGAATAATTAATTTTTTATCTCACTGTCTCCCGTGGAGATGGTCTAACCGGAAATAATTTACCAATTCAGACTTATACACCCAAAATCCAACAATCCCGAAAAGCACTATTCCAGTTCAATCATTGCATCATCCCGCGTTGTTCTTGACTCCATCATCAGCCATGAGTTATATTTATCAAAGAGATTCTTTTCATATTAACGCATATCGATACATCGGAAACTGATAATAGACTTGTTGCGAAACTGCGTCTCGCGCTCGCAGGAAAGCTCCTGCGGGGGGCTTTTAAGGGGCTCCGCCCCTTAACCCCGAAAAAGTAAAAGAAGATTTGCAACAAGTCTAATATAAGATAAGCTGAATGCGCCGGTATGCAGGCCGGCGGAACTCCCATGGATTCGTGCAGCGGGTGAGGGCCCTGTGCTGGACCATTATCCCGTTAAATGAATAGTTTCGGTTTTTGCGAACGGTCGAATCGTATTAATGTTCGAAACAATTTAACCGGCGGGAGGATTAATATGGATAAAATTGTACGTATCGACATGGGCGCTGAGGGCGGCCCCAGGGTGACGGAGACGGG
>CAZZHU010000075.1:7524-20061 GCA_964654045.1 uncultured Leptospirales bacterium | reverse complement strand
ATGGTTTAGAACGGTTGAATGAGTTGAGGACTGGTGGGGATAGTAAGGGGCCAATGAGGTCAGTGATGCCGCAGCGGGCGGTCAGGAATACGACCGGAAGCTCCACAAGGGAAAATCGTCTTCTCACCTCGCCGCACAATTCTAGTCCCGACATGCCCGGCATCATGAGGTCGAGAAGGAGAAGATCGTAATCGCCCTGCCGCATCATCTCAAGGGCTTCAGCGGCGCTCGACGCGATCTCCACGGTGAAAGCGTCAGCTGACAGGTAGCTGCGCATGACCTGCAAGTTTACAATATCATCATCCACTATGAGGAGGCGGCCATTGTCTTTTAATCCGGCCGCTTCGGCGCCCATCCCGTCATTTTTTCCCGTCATATGCGGAAATGAAACCGCGGCATCCTCCCCCGGCACGGGCAGCGGGTACTTTTCATTCCGCCGGTCCTGCCACAGGGGCAGTGTGAAGGTAAAAACACTCCCGCCGCCGGCAGCGGATTCCGCCCAGACCCTCCCTCCGTGAAGCTCCACCAGTTTCCTGGTTACAGGAAGCCCGATGCCGACTCCCTCTCTTGCGCCGGGCCTCCCGGATCCCGGCCTTTCATGATAGGTGAAGATGACCGGGAGTTTTTCCGGAAGGACGCCGATCCCCGTGTCAGACACCGATATTTCCAGCCATCCTTCAGCGGCGGCAGCCCGGGCGGAAACCACCACGCTCCCGGAGTCGGTAAATTTCACGGCATTCCCCACCAGGTTATAGAGGACCTGCTGAACCCTGTTCTCATCAGCACAGACCGGGGGCCCGCCCGGTGCTATTGAATTAATCAGAGCAAGGTTCTTCGCGCCCGCCAGCGGCCGCACAAAAGCCAGCACCACGTCCGCAAGGGCCTTGATGTCAACCGGCCCGGGGTCCAGTACAATGTCGTGATTCCTCAGCCGGGCAAAATCGAGTATGTCGTTCACCAGCGCCGCCAGGCGCTTCCCGCTGGTGTTTATCAGTCCAAGGTTGAATTTCGCTTCAAGACTCAGGATTCCGCATTGTCCGTTGATCATCGATTCCGCTATCCCTATGATGCCGTTCAGAGGCGTTCTCAATTCATGGGAAACTGTTGCAAGAAATTCATCCTTCATTTTGTTCATATCGATGAGTTTCCTGTTTTTCTGTTCCAGTTCACCGGTGAGATATTCAACAGCGCTCAGCGTTCGGGAAAACCGCCGGGAGAGCAGAAAAGCCTGCAGCGCGATGAACAGCAAAAGCCCGCAGGGGACAAGGTATCCCGTCTGTATAATCATGTTGTTGTGCAGGAAATCATTGAGCACCGTGGCAAACAGAATCATAAAACCGGTTATAAACGGAACGGACCCTTCGCGTTTGCGGGCCACGGCCCTTGCCAGCACGAACAGCCCGTACAGGCAGACCGCGGCGGAAACGGCCTGATAGGGACGCATGGTATGGGTGTAATAACCAGGGGGCGCAATAATAACGGCGCCGCAAAAAAGCGTCCCCGCAGTCACGATACCGGCAAGGACTCTCCATGAGAACTCGGCCGGGAACAGGGTGTGGACGAACAGAAAAAAGAAAGGAACTCCCGCATAAAATGACAGGTATTCCATTTTCAGGATCCCTTCCCAGGGGATCCCGGGCACCATGCGGACCGCGTAATATTCCCCGGTCACCAGGACCCTCACGGCGATCAGCATGCAGAAAATCCCGAAGAAGACATACGACCGGTCTTTTTTCCGCAGGCTGAACAGCACCAGGTGATACGCTCCCATGATAAATATTGAAGAAAAAAGAAATAAATCACGGGCTATGTTTCTTTCCCTGATATCCCGGAGCATCGGCAGGGGGCCAAGGGTGATTTTTTCCCATGCCCCTCCCTTCCGGTGATCATAATTGGAAACATGGAGCGTGATATTCATCCGGTCGCCGCCCGGCGCAGCTTCAATAACATCAGGCCAGTACCCCGGGGAAGCCGTTTCCGGCGATTCGCCGACAACACCGCCCGCGCCGCCCGGCGATCCATTGATAAAAAGATCATACGCGGTACCCATATCCTGCACCTTGAGGGCCAGTTTTTGTTCCCCGTCCCCGCCGGTCTCCCGGGGCAGCAGCACTTTCAGCCGGTACGTCGCATAGCCGTCACCCTGAAGGGTTCGGCCCGACACAACCCGGCCGTTCCAGATTCCCGGAACGTTGATATATTCAAAGGGCAACTGAGATCCGTAACTGTCACGATCGTTCAGCAGTCGGTTCCAGACAAAGATCCATTCCCCGGACAGATCAACCGGCCCATCACGGTTGAAATCCCATTCCCGGAGGTCCATAACGCCCTTGTGTGCGACAGGCTGCCGCCTGTCGGAATAAAACTTCGAACATGACGCCACCGCCGGAAGCATGACCAGAACAGCCATTGCCGTAATAGCTGTCATCACTCCACCCCTTATCTTCACTGTTACACCGTCGATCTGGAATTGCCGCACGTTCCGCGCGGTATTACTTGTTAGTAGCGATTGAAGCTTCAATCAGGACAATTTTTTTTCAGAAACCACATCCGGCGAGAGTCAATATGCAAAAAAAAATGCCAGGGCCGATAAATACTTGAAATAATATTCAATATTTGGGATATTTCACCCTGTTGAGAAGTGACGGCGGGCCCGTTGTATGAACTCCCGGGCTCCACCGGAGGGAGACTTGTAAATGCGCGGTTGCGCGGCGACTGCCAAGGGAAGCCCATCCGCGGGAATCGGGGGGAGTTCCAGGACACCCTTTCAATGTTATAACTATTCTGATGATGAATATGGAGACACCTTGTTCTACCTTGAAATAATCTTTGCGTGGGGAGCTGTTCTGCTGTCACTGGTTATCAGCATTTACAACATTTTCAAGAAACTCCGCACCGCCGCGAATATCGTGCTGTCCGTTGCCGCCATTGCCTCGGCAGGCCTGTTCAGCCTTATAGGACTCAATCTCCTTGATCCCGGGATCATTCCCCCCGGGACAGTGCAGCGGCTGATGCTTTCGCTGCTCCTGTTCGTGGCGACCCTTTTCATGATCTTCTTTTTTTTGTATCCTTACCCGAAGAAAAAAAGGCTGCTGGTTTCCCTGGCGGCAGGTCTGCCGGGGGTTGTCCTCTGTGCAATCACCATCTTTACTGATCTTGTGTTATCGCAGTCCCCCGGAAACCCGGCCTCCAACATCCTCTCCAATGGATATCCGGTATACATTGCTGTCATAACATCCTGCCTGCTCGTGTCGATTATCATGATCGTGATAAAAGCCGGCGGTCTTGAAAACCGGGCGCAGAAAAATGACCTCATATACCTGATCATCAGTCTCAGCATACTCTATGCGGCATTTCTTGCGGTATCGATCTACCTCCCCTACATCTGGGATATCAACCTGTACAGCACGTTCGGGATCCTGATCCCGTTCCCGCTCATTCTGTTAATCCTGAATTATTCGGCAATTGACATTAAAACAAGCGACCTGCGGGATTTTTTCGCGACGGCTTTTTACTGGTTCATTCTTTTCGCGCTTCTCGGGATACCCGCGATGCTGGTACTGAAATTCAACACCGGCGCCTATATCAAAGAACCGGTCCCGCCGCTCGGTATCGCGCTGTTCCTGTTCCTGTACCTCTTCCTGATTTTCAAATACCTGAGCCCCCGGATTAAAAGTTTCTCCCGGCGGGGGTACCAGTCCAAGGTGGCCCGGATTGACGAACTGTTCGCCAGACAACTATCACCCGAAGCCCGGGAAGGAAAATCATGGGAAGACATACTGATATCCCTGGTCGACGGAATAGTTGAAAAATTTGACATCAGTCATGCTCACTTCTATCTCTACATCCGTCGTGATAAAAAGTTCTCGATAATCCACAACGTCGTTAATGCCGTTCCCGATACGGATTTAACCATGAACAGCCCCCTCGTGGAGCTCCTGGGGCGTTTCCCCGCCATTCTTTACAGGCCGTCAGTGTATTCAGAGACCGATTTCAGCTCATACCGGGACGCCGTCCTTGAATACCTGGAGCATAACCACGTCGAAGTCGTCATGCCCTTCATAAACCCGGAACGGCAGATAATCGGTCTGCTCGCCCTGGGGCAGATCAGGAACAATACGATCTATTCAAAGAGCCTCCTTTCCGTGCTTGAGCTGTACCGCCTCCAGTTCCAGCAGCACCTGGCAAACTCCCTCATGCTCGAGCAGGTCCGGGCCACGCAGGTCATCGATCATGACCAGATGGTCGTGGCCAACGTGAAAAAGAAAATAATACCGCAGCAGATGAACCAGATCGACCGGTGCCGCATCAGCTCCTTCTATGTCAACAACTCGACATATGGTGGGGATTATTTCGACTCGATCGCGATCGGTGAGGAGAGGGTCGCGCTCTTCATGTCGGATTCCTCGTATTCCGGGGTTGACTCGGCCATCATCTCCCTTGAATTGTACACGGTGCTCCATACGCCCGCCAAAATTCTCGACGCGCCGGACAAAATTATCAGCACCATGAACTGGGTGCTGTCCACGTCCCGTTTTTCGAACAAGCACGCATCGGCCTATTGCACGATACTCTCCTCAACGGGGGACGTCTCGTATTCCAACGCCGCCTTTAACCCGATGGTCGTCTACACTCCGGGCAGCGAGTCCTTCACCGCCTGCGATACCGCCGGCGTTCCGGTAGGCGAGGACAAGGCGTCACGATACGAAACAAAAACAATACGCCTGGTGCCGGGATCAATCGGCATACTTTATTCCGACGGTCTGGCATCTGCCATAAACGACCGCGGCGATGTCTACGGTTTCGGCCGGGTCAAGGGAATTCTCAACGCCGGCAAGGGGAAATCCCCCTCCGACCTGACACGGGCCCTTTTCGACGACTACCATCAATTCATCAAAGACAAGAAACAGATCAATGACGTCAGCGTTATAATCTTCAAATACTGATGAGGGCAGGCTGTGAAAACTTCCTCCCGCGCGTTTGCGGCGGCAATAAAGAAGTACCGGAATATTCTCATCATCATCAAGGGATCGCCCGATCCGGATGCCATCGCATCCTCCTATGCCATCAGCGCCGTCTGCCGGTCGCTGAAGGTGTCCTGCTCTATCATCGCTTCAAAAAAACTATCGCTGCCGGTGAACCGCGCCTTTGTCAGCATCCTTGACATACCCCTCGACATATCCCCCCATTACCCCGACACGAGGCAGTTCGACGCCTATATCATAACCGACCACCCGTCTCATGTGGTGGGAGAACTGACCGGAACGCTTCCCTGCGCCGTGTATATCGATCACCATGAACCGGCCGAGGAAAAACCGGTTGCTGATTTCATCCTGAGAGACGAAGAAGCGGGTTCGACCAGCACCCTCGTGGCCCTTCTGATCAGGGACCTTGACATGGACATGGGGCCGGCCGTCATGACATCGGTCGCCACCGCGCTCCTCTACGGCATTTACACCGATACGGATAAATACTCCCACGCGGGCAGGCTGGATTACGAAGCCCTCGAATTTCTTTCAGGTCATTCCGACCACGAGATTTTCAACAGGATCAGCACCACGCCCCTTTCCCGGGAGACCCTGCGGCTCCTGCAAAACGCGATCGAAGACAAGACAGTCTACAAAGACTGGCTCATCGCCGGGGTTGGCTTTGTCGACGCCGGCAACCGGGACAGCATCGCCCTTATAGCCGATTTTCTCCTCAGGCGGGAACAGTGCACCACGGCAATCGTATTCGCCGCCGTTGAGGACAATGATCTGGGCCGCCTTGCCATTGACGCATCTTTCCGCTCTTCAAGCGAACTGCTGAACCTTGATGTCATAATCAGGCAGATATCACCGGAGGGAGGGGCCCGGAAATACAAGGGGGCGTATCAAATCGATATTGATTACTTCCGCCATTGCCCCGACCGGAAGATCCTCTGGGAGGTGATCCGGCTGTCGACGATTGAACTGCTGAAAAAAAGCAGGGAGGACATGTACATTACGGAATTGAAGGGATTCTACCAGAAAATCAGGAAGAGGATACGCGACTATTTTCATTGATACCCGGAACTCCCGGGACCGCGATGGTTACTTTTAAAAAAGAAGGGTAAAATTACAGCCGATTTCATAGGAAATAATTTCCCTCTTCAGATCGCTCGCTTTGACATTGTAATAATCGAGATTTTTCCTGTTTCGATACTGCTCCACCACGAATCGGGCGTTCAATCCCCCCTGGATGTTTTTATGAAGATCAAGGGTCAGCTTGCCGCTGACGATATGAACGTCAAGCGGCTGCGGTGACGTGGTAAGGAGATAATCATACTTGTTTATCTTCAGTGAATACTCGAGATTGAAAATTGGCATCGCTGAAAGTCGGTAAAAAAGTGAAAAAAACTTGTAAATCCACAGGACATCGGTCTCAAAAAGCATGGTAAAGGTGTAACTGGTGTCTTTGTCCTTGTAAAAGGCATTCAGCACCATGTTCTGGTAGTATATATAATCCTTGAATGACAGCTTCAGGAGATTCCAGGGTATGTACGATCTGCTGTTTTTATGCTTGATCCCTATACCGAATTCAAAAGTCAGGCTCGCCCTGTCCCTCTTGAAACTCAACCCCACGCTTGGCGCATGAACCTGCTCCTCGATATTCTGCGTTATCAGCATGTTCGTGTCGAATTTGTATCCCGCTGTCAGGAACGCGGCGTGATAGGGAAGTCCTTCGCGGTTAGGCCTGAAAAACCAGAAATGAAGGAATTTCATCAAATCAAAATTAATGTTGATTTCAAAATTCGCGTTAACCGTCTGGTTCGGTATCCCCAGCACATCCTGGCGTTCGCATATCTGGTGCAGCCCTGAATTCGAGGTAATGGTCACCTTGTCAAGATCGGCCGACCAGGTGACGGAAAAATTATCAAGAAGCCTGAGATTGTTGTTATACTCCCAAACAGTTGTTCCGTTTTTATACATGATCGGCTTGTTCAGCATGCCATAAATGTAATCCCGCCCCCTGGCATAATTCTTTCTGCCCGTAAAAAAACAGAACGGATAGTACTTGAAGATATTGAACCCCGCGTCCGCCAGGGTGCCGACCGTGCGCCGTATTCCATACCGTTCATCCAGCTCGTTTTTCCGCTCTCCCTCGTAGGGAACATTCGATTCAGTGAAAAAGAGCGAACGGTTGTAATTGATCGAAAATGTCCTGATAAATTTTGTCGCCTTGATCTTGTAAAAGTATACCGGCACATCGATGCTGGTGGACACCAGGGTCTGGGCGTCCTTGGCCCTTTTATAACCGTACTGCGGCACGGTTTCCAGGGTAAAGTCCCGGAACCGGTTCTCAAAATACTGGATGTCCACCTTGTATCCGGGAGCTATATAGCTGAAATCCCCCAGGCCGGCCGAAAGGCTGATGTTCTTGTTCCGCTCGACATATCTGCAGTTTTTATTGTACACAAAGGGAAAATGATAATCGCCGTCGAAATTATACAGCAGGTCGGTCCTGTTTGACTGCGATTTACCGATCCATGACACCACTTCTTCGGAACCAAACTGGAGCACCGGCCTGATATAAAACACGCGATGGGTGTAATCCAGGCTGTATTTGATGTCGCTGCGCTGCCGCTTTTCAATTTCAAGGATTGACACCATGTTATTCAGCTCCTCCAGACTCATTTCGTAAGACGCGCGCTTTACATGGTCCTTCTTGAA
The DNA here is from genome assembly GCA_964654045.1 of uncultured Leptospirales bacterium. Taxonomy (GTDB): domain Bacteria; phylum Spirochaetota; class UBA4802; order UBA4802; family UBA5550; genus RBG-16-49-21. The sequence goes on along the minus strand of CAZZHU010000075.1, from coordinate 12,370 downwards.
CAGCATGGTCATGAGGAGTTCATTGGTGAGCCGTCCCCACAGAAATTTATCAATGGACTGGCGGTAATGGATGACCGGTGAATGATTCAACTGCGTCTTTACCCGGCTGATGGTGTAGTTCGTGATGAATTCATCCAGCTTGTTGTTGTAATCATCGTATTTGTACATTAATTTAATGCTGGGGACCCAGTTCTTGTCAGACAGGTAATCGGTGACAAACACCACGCTGTTTTTTCTTGTTTTCCCCCGCTGTGACACATCGACCTCCTCATTGAGGCTGTCTGTATCCGAATCCTCCCTGATGTAATCCACCCTGGTGCTCCAGTTCGGGATAATATTGAAGGATGAAAAAACCTGCTTGAATTCTTCCGCCATGTCCTGGTCTTTCTTTCCGATGGTGCTGAATTTTGCACCGTGGCCTTTCTGTATGTATTTGACGCTGAAATCAGAAAGTATCGGCACGCCCCCTTTCGTCCGGAAGAACGGTTTTGTGATCTTGATTTCTCCTTCATACCAGTGCGCCGTATCTTCAAGAACTTCGGGCTCGGACAGGTAGATTTCATCGATCCACAGTGACCCGATGCTCGGCGGCGCAGACGAGTAGACCATTATTTTTATCATGGTAATGCGCTTCAGATCCGGACGCCCCGACATGGCGACCGGTATCAGGTATCCATCCGATTTATTTTTCAGGCGCATCTTCATCTCCTGCCAGACCCGGGGGAAGTTCATGGGCATCTGGTACACCACGTAGTCGGTATCGGAAGAACCGATCATGATGCCGACACTATCGCCCGGCGAGAAGGAACGGAAATTCACCCATGCCGACAGGGTCTTGTAATTTCTGAAGTCCATTGGCTTCGTGAAACGCCTCGTCACAGAAACGTTTTGAGATCCTGGGGGAATGGCGTACTCGAGTTTCAGGGATGTTTCCTTCTCCTTGAGGAGATCCTGGTCGTTCTTGACCCCGTACATGGCTTTGTACACGTCCCGCATGACGATCGAGAATGCCTCCCACCGGTATTCATCGTCGTCAAAGAAGTTGATGGCGGACACCTTTACCTGGTCCGGTGATGCCAGCGCGGCATCAAGACGCGCCTCCCGCCATTTCGACGACACGAAGTTGATTGAATCGATATAGACGCGTCCGGTGTCGCCGGCGGCCTTCCGGACATACAGGCGCACCGATTCCACCTCCCTGAGCAGGTTCGTTTCAGCCTGGGTGAGTGTCGACTGGTCTACGTAGAGACGCGCGACCTGCCAGTTGCTGTTTGCCGCAGACAGTGTCACGTACTCCCCCTGGAATGAATAAACGTTTTCCCCGGTGTCAAGGATCCCGTTGCCGTTCAGGTCCTCGCTGGTCAGGACCCCGTCTCCCAGGGTGATCCTGTTATAGGCCGCCCCGCTCCCCATCCTGGTTTCTGGATGGCCGGCTTCCTGGAACAGGTAGCCGATGTCCTCGGTGAAGCCGGTGGCCGGGTTCGAATCCAGCAGGCCGTTGAGATTAAGGTCTTCGGTCTGCATGATTCCGTCACCGTTGGAGTCCTCGTTGATTTTACCGAGATCAAGATAGAGGTCCGCGTCAGTCGTGCCCTCGTACCGGTACGATATCTCGGCGTACTGCATTCCCGAGAGGTCAACGGCGCTTGGTGAAAAATCCCTCGTAACGACAGACACGTACGTGCCGGCGCCCTCAAAATCCATGACCAGCGATCGCTGTGCCGTCAGGGTGAGAATCGTGTTCACCACGTGGCCCGTGGCGATATTGTAGGGACCGGCCTTGACGGAATAGTCGATTTTCGGCGCGACCGCGGTATATTCAATTCCCTTCAGAAGATCCGGGCTGGCCGGGTTCCGGAAATAGAAGTAATTCAGAATACCCCGTTCAGCGCCGGGCAGGCTTGCCGGCCGAGACGAATAGATCCAATCGCGTTCATCCATTGACAGCACCACCACGTCTTCCGACGACTCCATGTTGTCGACCAGGGCCTTGCCGAAGGTGTTCACGTTCTTGTAGCTTTTGGCATATTCGGCATACCCGTTTATTTCAAGGGGCAGGTCCCTTCTCTTGTCGCGGGTGAAGATATTGGCAAATTGCGCCAGGCGGCGTCCGTCCAGGTGCAGGGCCGCGTCACCCTCGATAAAAATCGTCTGTGTCGGCTCGGCGCCGATGACGGGGACCTTTTCATCGCTCCCGGTGCGCGAGTAGAGCATGCTTCCCCCGACCTTCAGGTCCCTGCTGAACTCATACTCCGTCCTGAAGCCGCCGACAAATTCCTGTTCCTGCCCCACGAGAGGAAGGTATTCATACCGGATTTCGATGATGGTTTGAGGACCGATGAGGGGGTTCTTGCCATCGTTAAACGTGATATATCCCGCCGTATAGTCCACCGTGTAGAGCGTCTCCGATATCTTTCTCTGGTCGACTTTCACAACCACGCTGTCAGGTATTATATTGAGATGCTTGAGCTGGAAGCTCCGGGCCTCCTTGTAATAATCGATCTTGATCCGGTAGCGGGAATAATCATACACGTTCGCGGGCTGGTGTTCCGCGTAGATATGCTGCGCGGTGCCGCTCGCCGTCAGGAGCTGTTTATACGGCTCGCGGAACAGAAACTGGATGACGCCGTTCGTGTAATCGACCGTATAGGTGCCGAGGCTCGCGATATCGTTCTGGCCCATGACGCCATTTTCCAGGAAGAAGCTCAGGCTGAAATTATTGGGCAGGATATACCTTTCGCCGATATTGTAAAAGGACCGCACCTCGTACACGTCCGGAGCCGGGTGGTTCGGTGCCGGGACCGGATCATTGCTCAGGGAATACCCGTATTTCAGGAAAACGAATATTTTCCCCGAGAAGGAGCCCCCGGGATGCCGGGGATCGCCTGGCAGCAGGGCCGACGGGTCGGTTGACGATCCCATAAGATTATACACGGCGAATACCCGGGACTTGTCCTGCACCGGCCTGAGAAACTGTATGAGACCGGTGGAATAGTTGATCTTGTAATCGACCCCCGCCTGCATCTTCCGGTAAAAGCCGCCGTAACGGGGGAGCTCAATAATGTTCTGCTTGTTGGTGAGATCCTGATCATCCATGTACAGTTCAAAACTGAAGGGATTTATGTTGACCGGCTTCAGGGTATATCCGGCCGGATGGGGCGGATCGATATTATTATTGTACCGGATGTATGGTTCAATCTGGTAATACACGCTTCTGACATACTGGAATTCCGCGAGTTTTATGTTGCCGGCCATGGAGTTGCCCCTGAACACTTCGATTTCGGAACTCCCGCGGGTTACGCTGCCGAAAGCCTTTAACTTGAATTTGTTCTTCTGGAGGGTCAGATCAACACCGAGGCCCTTGGCGGTATTGTTATCATACACGGCATACTTGGAGCCCTGGAAATTGATATCGATCTCACCGGCATTCAATTCGCGGATCAGTTCGTCATCGCGCAGCGCCCGGTATTTCATGACGTAGCGGTTGTCTTTCTTGCGGCTGTCGTGGTCGATATACACGCTCATGCGGTCGCCGACAATCCCCTCAACGTGGATTTTGAGGTCCTGCTTGGCGCTGAACCCCTCCTGCACGTACTCGGAGTGCGGTTTGTCCTGGTCATATTCCTGGTATCGCTTATGGCTGAATTTCGACTGGCCGTATTTGAGATCCAGGTTCAGGGCTCCATAGGTCTCGATCCGCACGTCGTCGCCCCGGTAGAGGGAGGTCCGCTTCTCCTTTCCTTCCAGATCCTTGTAACGGGGATCAATGATGTAATCCTCCCAGTCTCCCGGGCGGTAGGAAAATTTATCATACTTTTCTTCAAGATAGGATGAATCGGATGGATCGTATACGCGGACAGTTACTTCCTCAGTGAGGGCGTTATCATCGATGTAATCAAGAAGCTTTTCCCTGAAGCCCTGTCCCCTGGAATTGGCAATGACAACGATCGTGAGCACACCGGCCATCGCTGCGAACCAGATATAGTGGGACAGCTGTTTTAGCATATTGCACAGAAGGAGCCATTGTTTTGATTACCATATCCTGCTCATGTATGGATATGGGTTGATAGGTATATTGCCCAGTCTGATTTCATAATGACAGTGATTGCCGGTGGCGTTACCCGTCTGGCCCACGTAGCCGATGACCTCTCCCTTCTTCACGTTCTGGTCCATCCCCACGGCTGCCCGCTGGCAATGCGCGTAGACCGACTCGAATCCATACTTATGCTGGATGCGGATCATGCATCCGTAGCCGCCGCTCCACCCCGCCGAGGTGACGGTCCCGGGGGCCGTGGCGCGTATCTCCGTTCCCGGAGGCGCCGCAATATCTATGCCTGAATGGAAGTCCCTCCCGTGTCCGAAGGGAGACCGCCGCCAGCCGAAGAGGGACGTGATGTGGCCGGGATTCGGCACGATCGAGGGGGTATCGCGAACGACCTTGCTGCGCACATCGACGAAGTTCTTGACGGTTTTTATCGTATTGGTTGTGCAGATGATGTCTCTCTGAAGATTCTTGATGGTGAAGATCTCCTCTGGCAGTATATGCTGAAGCCTTCTCAGTTCCTCGTAATCCTTTTTATTGATCTGATCCAGGTCCCAGATCGAACCCACTTCTTCCGGACCGGCGGTGAGTTCATAGAGCTCCTCGACATCGGGCTTCAGTTCCTCCACCAGTTCCGAGACATTATTCGTCAGCTTCTCGAACCTGAGCAGGTGGGACCGTATGTCCTCGTAGGTCATAAGGAGTCGCTGTTCCTCCCGCTTGACCGCCGCATGCCGGATGACGGCGTACGACGAGGTAACCAGGACTACCAGGAAAAGCAGGAAAAAGAACGATATGGTGAAC
>CAZZHU010000075.1:0-7514 GCA_964654045.1 uncultured Leptospirales bacterium | reverse complement strand
AATCTGGAAATTGAATATCTTCTGCTCATTGTGGGGAATGAACATGACGGTCATTTTCTCATGGCCCTTTTCGACAAAGCTGTCCCACAGTTTTAAGAACTTCTTCTTAATAACATAATAATTCTCAAAAAACTTGAGACGGAATTTTCCGTGATATTGCTTTATCTTAACCTTCATATTCTTGTAACGTTTGGGATGATCATGAATAAAACATTTTTCCGATTTTTTCAAGAATTTTTTATCCGGGAAGAGCGCCCGGCAATCAGGAGCCGCTGAAATTCGGCTTCCGCTTCTGGCTGAAAGCGGTAACGGCTTCGAACAGGTCATTGTTCGGTAATATGGCGGCGCTCAGGATCGCGTTGAACGCCAGGTTCTCTTTCACCTGGGCCGACACGAGACGGTTCAGTACGATCTTGGTTCCCTTCACGGCGACAGGCGAATTGTCCGCGATATCCCCGGCGAGTTGTTCCGCGGCCTTCATCAATTCATCCTGGCCGGCGTACGTTTCATTGACCAGGTGGATTTCCCTGGCCCTGGCGGCCGTGATATTCCTGGCGGTAAAAGCCAGTTCGCGGGTAATTCCCTGGCCGCATATATTGGACAGCCTTTGCAGTACGCCCATGTCCGCCGTGATGCCGACCGCCGCCTCGCGCAGCGAAAACTCCGCGTCCTGCGTGCTGAGCCGTATATCGCAGGCGGTTATGAGATCCAGTCCGGCGCCGATACATTTGCCATGGACCGCGGCTATGACCGGTTTCCGGCACTCCTCCACGCAGGATAATCCATCCTGCATCAATAATATTTTTTTATAGAATTTCTGTTTGGTCCCGCCTTTCTGTTCTTTATCAACAAGCTCGGGAAGCTCCGGGATCATTCCCATGAGGTCAATCCCGGAACTGAACATGGTACCCTTGCCGGCGAGAATGATAACGCGTATCTGATCGTCTTCATCAATATCCTTCATGATTGGTATCAACTCTGTCCAGGCCGGGGCGTTCATGGCATTCTTTTTTTCAGGCCTGTTTAAATATACCCATGCCAGGGGAGGTTTCTTCTCAACCAGGTAAAATTTATAATCCATAACCGTCACTCCTGCTTAATCTGCAACCATTACGAATAATGTCCGTATCAGTCCCGGAAAAAGCTTACTATTAATTAATCGGAACTCAACGAGTTGAAACTAAAAAGAACAACAAATTATGCAATAAAAAAATATGAATAAAGGCAAAATTGTCAATTTATCCACAAAGTTATCCACAGTATCCACATAACTGGAGAAAAAACTGCCGTGTGGACATGAAAAATTGTCATGTGGTGATATATGTCTTATGGTTGAACTAAGTATCTATAAATGAGACATAATGAATATCCACTGGAAAAATCAAGGGTTAGCAGGTAAAATATTTTATATAATTTCCTCTGGCAATTCATTAATTATTGATCCGGACAAGAAATAATCATGAAAGATACAGACTGCCATGTCAGAAGAGATTGTGGATAACTCTGAAAAGATAAAAAATGTAATTGATAAAATATACGGCATATGTCACATCAGTAAGTGCACCGGAACAGTGATCGAGGAACAACGTGAAAATCGGAATATCTTCAGACCATGGCGGCTACAAATTAAAGGAAGCCGTTAAAAAACATTTCAGCGCGATTGAATTCGACGATGCCGGCACCTACAATGAGGACTCATGCGATTATCCGGATTATGTAGCCGCGCTGTGCCGTAAAATACAGGCGGGAGAACTGGAATACGGGATTGCTATCTGCGGCACCGGCATCGGTGCCTCCATCGCGGCGAACAAGATGAGGGGCATCAGGGCCGCCCTCTGCTGCAACGAGTTCATGGCTGAAATGTCAAGACGCCACAACAATGCGAATGTGCTTGCGCTGGGCGCACGGGTAATCGGCGAAGAGCTGGCCTTCAGGATAGTGGACCGGTGGCTCAACTCCTCTTTCGAAGGCGGCCGCCACCAGGCGCGGATAGAAAAAATAAATGAACTTGAAAAAGCCCGTTAGCTGAAACGATAACAGGCATGGTCCGCTGAAAAAAAACCCGGGGGAACATGAAATGTCCGTAAGAAGATTTAGAATAATGCTGCTGCTCCCGTTATGCGGGATTCTTCTTTCACCTCGTCCCGATACGAGCGGCACCGTGGTGTTTTCTTCAATACCGAAACAGTGTCTTCAAAACATACGGACCGTTTCAAACACGGCAGGCGGCACCGCCTATACCGTGAAAGACCTCACCTACCGTAAAGCCAGTGATCCCCTTATCACCGATATCGTTCTTTCCTTCAATACCCTTTCCCGGCGCCTTGTCCGCGACGATACCCGTCATTACCGGATCGCCGGGAGCGATTACAACTTCATAACCGGCAACGGCGCACTGGGAAAAGGATGCGCCCAGTTCTTTAAAAAAGAACACGGCGTGACCATAGAGACCGTCAAGGGGGCCTGGCTCGGCACCTGCGATGACCTCGGCTCCTTTACCATCGAATTCAGGTTCATGCCCTACGAACTGCGCGACGGCAGCGTGCTCTTCTCCCGGATCGGGTATTTCTCCGGATCAAAACGGGGGATCGAAATATCAATTTCGAACGGCACCCTCGTTGCCGGCCTCTACGGCATCTTCGACAAGCCGGAACGCAAGAACTATGACGTTATCCTTCGCCGGGGCAGGACCCTGACGAAAAGGAAATGGCATCACTTCAGCCTCAGCTTTGACCGCCTCAGCGGGAAGCTTGTTAAATATCTGGACGGCGAGGAGGACGAGGTGGTCTACGTTACGGAAAGCGGTGAAGCCTACAACGGCGTGTACGCGCCCTCGTTCGGATACCGCTCTGCCGACGGCAGACTCCAGTGCATCGATTCACCGCCGGCCCACATCGGCAGGAACTATTCCGGGCTGTTCGATGAATTCAGGATATCATACCGGCATTTCGAAGAACTGGAAAAAAGCACCGAACTGGCCTACCGGAATTACCGTTCCGTCGGCAGGATCGGCCGGATACCCTTTAACGTGGAGGGCGTCATCACAAGCCCGGTCTACCGTTTTGCCGGGACCGGCACCAAGGTCCAGGAATTCCGCTGGAATGAACAGGCGGAGAGCGACACCTTTATATGGATGGAATTCAGGACATCCGACCGGAGTTTCCGTGCACATGATATCAATGTCAAATGGTACCGCGTCACCAATAACCAGAAAAAAATATTCCTGGTCAAGCAAAGCGACGGGGATTACCTCCGGGGCATGTATTACCAGTGGCGGGCGCACCTTATCGCCTCCCCGGACGGCAGGCGAGCGCCGCGCCTGTCCGGTGTCGAGATCGATTACCGCCTTGATTATCCGCCCAATCCGCCGTTTTTCCTCGAGGCCGCTTCAGCCGGCGACCGGAGCGTTGTGCTCACGTGGAAGAAAAACGTTGATCATGACATTCTGGGTTACAAGATTTATTACGGGATAACGCCGGGCCGGTATGACGGGATTATCACGACCGTCAACGGCGGCAGGATTACCAACGCCACCGGCGCGGGCAACCGCGTCCAGGTGACAATAACGAATGACGTCATCGATGAAAACAGGGCCCATGACAGATTTGACAGGCTGCAATTCCCCTTTCTGCAGAACACGGTCCTTTATTATTTTTCGGTAAGCGCCTATGATTCATACAAACCGGACACGCCCTATAACCACGAGTCCGGGCTTTCAAAACCGGTAACGGCTCGCCCCTTCCAGGGATCCGAGATCAAATAAACCCGTCCCGGGAAAATGCCCGGAAAAATCCATTGACTAATACCGCACCTGATACTTAATTGCCCCATAGTGCAGATATACTCAATGTCGCCAGACCCAATACTAATAAACCGGTAAACCCGTTCCATGGGAACAATAAATCTCGATATCACGATTCCGGAAACAGTCAGGCCCACAATCCTGAATATCATCAACCGGTTCCGCAACGCCGGTTTTGAATGCTACCTCATCGGCGGATCAGTTCGGGACCTCATCCTCGGCAACGAAATCTATGATTATGATTTCGCCACCAATGCCCACCCGGATGAAATAGTGAAACTGTTCCGCAAGACGGTCCCCACGGGAATCAAGCATGGAACGGTGTCCGTCCTGATGGACCAGTGGCAGTTTGAGATAACGACATACCGCTCCGACGGGAAATACATTGACGGGCGCCATCCGGATTCGGTCTCCTTTTCAAAAGAACTCAGGGTCGACGTGGACCGCCGCGACTTCACCATCAACGGCCTCGCATACGATCCCATAACCGGTGATCTCATTGATTACGTGAACGGCATCCGTGACATCGAGGACAGGATCATACGGACCATCGGAGACCCGGTGATGCGCTTCACCGAAGACGGGCTCCGTCCAATCCGCGCATGCCGTTTTGCCTCGAAGCTCAATTTCGTCATCGAGGAAAACACGCTCCGGGGAATAGCCGAAACCCTCGACGCGGTCCGGAAGGTCTCCCGGGAGAGGATCCGGGACGAGTTTCTCAAGATCCTCGAATCCGAAAAACCCTCCGTGGGCATCGAGTACCTGAGGACAACGGGATTACTGGAACTCTTCCTCCCGGAATTGTCCGACTGTTACGACGTTTCGCAGAACCGCTACCACATCTACGACGTGTATTACCACAGCGTTTATTCCTGCGACGCCGCCCCCCGCGAGCATCCGATGATACGTCTCGCCGCGCTCCTCCATGACGTGGGGAAAGTCCCGACAAGACAGCCCGGCGAGGACGGCGATTCCACCTTTTACAACCACGAAGTGGTCGGCGCTAAAATGGTGAAAAAAATAATGAAGCGTCTCAAGTTTTCCAACGAGCAGATAGATACCGTCAATAATCTGATCCTGAACCACATGTTCCATTACACTGACGAATGGACGGACGGCGCGGTGCGGCGCTTCATACGCAAGGTCGGTTTCGACAACATTGCGGATCTGTTCACTTTACGCATGGCCGACAGGAAAGGAAATGGCGCCCGGAAGGGCCTTCCCGCCCCCATCGAACGTCTCAAGAAACGCATCGATCATGTCATCGAACAGGAAAACGCCTTTTCCGTCCGTGATCTGAACATAAACGGCACCATACTCATGGATGAATTCGGCCTGGCGCCGGGCCCGATCATCGGCACCGTGCTTAACCAGCTCCTTGAAGTGGTCCTAGACAGCCCCGAGCTAAACGAAAAGGAAAAACTGATTGCCCTGTCCCGGGACATACTCGAACAGCTGCAAAACAGGGAATTGTAGGCTTTATTAATTGCTTGACTCTATCGATTCCTCTCCATAGTATGTTTGGGCGGATGCAAGATACACCAATCCAGAAATCTATAAATAAAGTAAACCACCGGCATGGTTGATCTAACCAATAGAAAAATAATTTCTGCCAAGATAGAGAGTGGGGAACCTCTCAAACTCTCGTTTAAATATGTCAATGAAAAAGTGCTCATGGTCCTCAACAGCGTCCTCGCCAGGCTCCTGTCGAAGAACGACCAGATCTACCTGCTTAATTCAGTCATCACCATACTGAGAGAACTCATCATTAATGCCCTGAAGGCCAACGCCAAGCGCACATTCTTCCTGAAAAGCAATCTCGACATCAATGACAACGCCCAGTACCAGAAAGGGATGGACAAGTTCAAAAAGGAGGTCGTGGGGGATTTTGACTCCATAGAAGCGGATCTGAAACGAAGCGATTTTTACGTCCAGATTTCCTTCGAGCAGGACTCGAACACGATCAAGATCACCGTGGCAAACAATTCCCCGATCCTGACGGTTGAACTGGAGCGCATCAATTACAGGATCCAGAAAGCCATCCAGTACAACGACTTTTCAGAAGCGTACACTGAAATCGAGGACGATACCGAGGGCGCCGGGCTGGGCATTGTACTGACGATCCTGCTCCTGAAAAACATGGGCATAGACGCGCACAATTACAAAATCGAGAAAGCGGGAAAGACCACCGTCACCTCCCTCACGATCCCATCGGTACTGAAGACAAATGAAATAACCACGAAGGTGAAGGAGCATATTCTGGGTGAAATTGACGGTATCCCCACCTTCCCGGAAAATGTCCTGCAGCTCCAGAGGCTCTGTCACGATCCTGATTCCTCCATGGACAATATCGTGAAAAGGCTGAAAATAGATCCGGCCCTGAGCTCAGACGTTATCAAGCTTTCAAATTCAGCGGGCATTGTACCGGGAAAGCGTATTGAAGACATCAAAACGGCCGTGGTTACCATCGGCCTGAAGAATCTCGACGCCATCCTGGTGGCAAGCAACGCGAGGCGCATTTTAAACGAACGCTACAGCAGCTTTGAAATGATATGGGACCACTGCAACAAGGTGGCGTTTTACGCGCGGAACATCGCCATGACCTATCGGCAGACCGCCATCGTGGAAAACGTCTACATGGCCGGTCTCCTTCACGACCTGGGAAAAATCGTGCTCCTGGCAACGGACAAGAAGCTCGTCAAACGGATCGCCGACATCGTCAACAACCGCAAAATCACCACCACCACCATGGAGGAAATATCCATCGGCATCAGCCATTCCACCATCGGTTCATTGATTTCCAGGAACTGGAACTTCCCCGACTACCTGATTGAAGCCATAAATTATCACCACGCGCCGTACAACTGCAGCGAAAAATTCCGCGACATTGTCTACGTCATTTATCTTGCCAACATGATGGCCGGCATCGAGGACCGCCGCTACAGTTTTTATTATATTGATGAAACCATACTGGAGAAGTATTCCCTGCTGGACATGGCGAAGTTTACCGCCCTTCACGATCGGTTAAAAGGCAAATACGAACCCGTAAAGAGCAACTGACAATTACCCGGGAGCGAACGCGGCGACGGCCCGGCTTACTTTCCCCTAATATCCCTGCTGCCCCGTGATTTCTCGGCGTTTTCGACTTTCACATCAACAAACCAGACAGGCGGGAATGACAGTCCTCTGGTACTGTAATGATCGGCTCGCCTGACGATTTCGCTCAGGCTTGCCTTGATACACCGCGGCAGGTAATCAGCTCCCAGGCCCTTCATAACGGGGATGAGAGATACGCCATAGGCGGAAGCGGGATCCTTTTTCACCATGACGCCGAGGGGGAACACGAATCCTGTTCCCTGGCGGCTGATGAAAAAATCGATGAAATCATTGTCCGGGGCCGTAACCCAGAAGGACACACTGCCATCAGTAACGAGGGCCCTGCCGGCGGGAGCAGTTCCGGGAGCCCTCCGGCCGGCGCTTTTATTCATACCCTTTTTCACCAGCAGATCGATGTTGTCTTCAAGCTTCTCCTGGTTTATGACCCGTTCCATCGTTACCCGTGCATATATCTGCGGCAGGACGTAGGGGGTCGGGGTGACTTTTTTTTCACTGACAAAAATCTCATCCAGGAACGCTTTCGGCTTCCCGTACTGTCTCCGGGGACCATCTTTTGCGTAGAGCCCTTTCCGCCATTCCTGATCCGGGGAGCGGG
>CAZZHU010000074.1:0-20104 GCA_964654045.1 uncultured Leptospirales bacterium | reverse complement strand
TGGCATAACAGTTGTTAAATTTCAATTAATTATAGGGTTTTTCTACAGCCTCGTTGGGCGCATGGGACCCCTGCGGGAGCTTTTCAAGGGGCTTCGCCCCTTGGCCCCCTTTGGTTATCTAAGAATTGCAATAAGACAATATTTACTCCGTCGGTGCTTCAGTTAGTTTCCATGTTCGATACCGGTGATACATTATTCCTGATATCACTGAAGGCATCGTGAATCCCGAGAAATATATCCACTATCCCCGGATCGAACTGGGATCCAGAGCAGCGGACAATTTCTTTCATCGTATAGTTATGGGACAGCGCAGCCCGGTAAGGCCGCTCCGATGTCATGGCGTCATAGGCGTCGGCAATGGCCATGACCCGCGCCCCGATGGGTATATCGTCCTTGTAGAGCGAATAGGGGTACCCCTTGCCGTTGTAATGTTCATGGTGCGCAATAATGATTGAAGCGACGCTGTTGAACTCCGTTATCGGTTTAATAATAAGGGCGCCGTTAACAGGATGATTCTTGATCTGGTCGAATTCATCATCACTCAGCTTTTTGGTGTTGCGGAGTATCTCCTCGGGCACGGCGATCTTGCCCACGTCATGCAGGAGTGCGGCCAGTTCAAGGTCTTTCAGCTCATGGTCTGCAAAACCCATCTTCCGCGCGATGGCCATGGAATACCTGCTCACCCGGAGTGAATGGTCTTTCGTGTAGTTGTCCTTGGCCTCAATCGTGGACACCAGGGATTTCACCATGGCAAGAAGGAGTGTCCGCTGCCGGTCAATTAAATCACCGGTACGTATTTTCAGATTGTGATTAGCAAGGGCGAGGGCTTCTTCCACGGTCCGCGTTCTCAGCAAAGACCGGACCCGCGCTTTGAGCTCATCAACGTCAAACGGCTTTGCCAGGTAATCATTGGCGCCCGAATCGATCCCGGCTACCAGCATCTCTGATCCTGCCCGGGCTGTCACCAGGATTATCGGTATATGTTTGAAAGAAGGATCGGTCTTCACTTCGCGGCAGAACGTATAGCCGTCCATTTCAGGCATCATAACATCGCAGATTACCAGGTCCGGCATGTTCTCGCGGAGCAGCGCAAACCCTTTCCGGCCGGAATTGCATAGAAGGAGGTCAAACTCATCCTTGAGAAGAAAATGCATCAGTTTGAGGATGTCGGGATTGTCATCAATCACCAGGATCGTAAACTCATGGATCCCGCTCCGGTGGTCATAGGTCTCCAGGTCAAACCGCTGTTCGAGGTCAATAAGCTGCAGCTGCCGATAATTGCTCACCACATCGCTGACCTTGAGCCCTTCCAGGTCACTGGCGCGCTTCTTGTATTGCACCGGCTGCTCCGCTTTCCGCCGCTCCCGCACGTTTTCATTGATATGACGCTCGCCCTTCATAATCTTCACTATAAAGCGGGACCCCTTACCCAGCGTGCTGACCGCCCGTATCGACCCGCCATGGAGCTCAACGATTTCCTTTGCCAGAGACAGGCCGAGACCGGTGCCTTCGCGGCTCCTGGTTGAAGAACCATCCACCTGCGCGAAGCGGTCAAAGATCGTATCAAGCATATCCTCGGGAATTCCCTCACCGGTATCTTCGACGACAAGCTCCACGTCTTTATCACAATCGTCGATGAACAGAGTAACCCGCCCGCCGGCGCCGGTGAACTTGATGGCATTATGGAGAAGATTTATGATCACCTTTTCAAACTGCTCGATATCGACCATGACCCGGATTGCCTCCTCCATCTGGTACTGAAAATAAAGCTTCAATCCCCGGCTGGAGGCCATGTGCTGCACCGCGGCCACAATATCCTCGCAGAACTTGATCAGATCAACCTCCTGGAAGTCGAGACGCATTCTTCCGGCTTCCAGTTTGGCGAAATCGAGGAGGTTGTTAATCTGTTTCAGGAGCCTATGGCCGTTATTCTGCATGATAGACAGGGTATTCCGGATATTCGAGGGAATGATACCCTGCTGGTCATTGATAAGTGTGCTGAGGGGCGCCAGTATCAGGGTAAGTGGAGTCCGGAGTTCATGGCTTACATTGGTGAAAAATTCAGTCTTCAGCCTGTCGTGCGTAATGATCTTTTCGTTGGTCTTCTCAAGTTCCTCAGTGAGCACCTCAAGATCATTATTTGCCTGCTGCAGGTTATATCGTGAAGTGAATTCCTTTAACCGCATCTGTGTAGCAAGATGAGAACTAAATGTAACAAGGATTATCGTTGTTACCAGGAAAAAATTATTATTCATCAAAATCGGTATATGATCAATTTTTTGCATGAAAACGATCGGCGTTATATAGACAAAATAGGTTATACAACAGATAATGGCGGTTCTCTTAAAATCCAAAGGCATCATGAATAAAAAAACAATGAGTATTAAATTAATTCCTGCATAGTAGGGGCTCATATAGCCTTCGGTCATGTGAACCATTAATGATATTGCAGAGGAACAAATGATATATTCTACCATTGCAAGCGTGCGCGGGTATAACTCTCCCAGTTTTGTCTTATTAATTAAAAACAGAATAATGCTCAAGAAAACAACAGCTGTCCGGATAGTGACGAATTCCGTCAGATACTGCGGATAAACAAAATAATCAAGAATGCCAAATAGTGGAAATGCTATGCTGGCAGCAATGGTGCCAATCTTTACATTATCAGAACTCTTCTGGATTGTTTCAATCTCAAAATTTTGTAATAATTGCTCATTGATTGTGTTTGATTTTTTCATAAACATTTTCTGTCTTTATATTATATCAGCACATATTTTTTTAAAATATGAGGCTTTTCTCATAAAACTGTCATAATTATATATATTTTTATAAATTGTCAAAAGAGACTGTTCCAGTTCTTCTGCTGTAAAATTGTCATGCCTGACAACTGAATTCCAGCCTGTATAATAATCCCAATCATGTGTTACAATTCTATTGTTTTCCTCTAATCTATTTCTTAATCTGCTCCCGGGAAAAGGCGTCAGGATAGTTACCTGTGTGCCCATTATATTGTTTTCATTTATGAAATTAATTAACGCATCAGCAGTGGTATGATCATCTTCTTCGAAACCAATAATAAATGAACCATACACTCCTATTCCCTTTTTCTGGATTATATCAATATATTTGGCATAATTATCATACTTTTTTTCTTTCCATTTATTTTTATTTATTCCTGCCAGGTTTTTTTTGGAAACGCTTTCCAATCCTATAAATAGAATTCTGCAGCCGCTTTCCCGCAATTGCCGGATAAATTCAGTGTCTTCAGCAACTGAAATATCAGTTTGCGCGAGCCACGAAAAATTCAATTCACTGAACCTGCGAAGCAGGTTAATTGAAAATTTTCTGTTCACAAACATATTGTCATCGGCAAATCCTATTTGAGAAAATTTCCAGTATTTCCTGACTTCTTTTATTTCATTTATTATTTGATCTTCATCTTTATTTTTATACGTGAATCCATATATTCTGGACGCAGCACAAAATTCACAGTCATAAGGACACCCGCGGGTCGTTTGTATCCATATGATAGGAAATTTATATTTCGCCACCAGGTCATATCGAGGAACCGGAATACGATTCATCTGTACCGGGCCGTATTCCGACTGGCTGTACATCCTTTTTGGAGAGCCATTGATATAATCATTGATAAAAGCAGGCCAGCTGTTATCAGCTTCCCCGACAAAAACGGAATTAGCGTGATGCAGCACTTCGTCAGGCATAACCGATGCATGAATCCCGCCCATCACGACATACCGGCCGCGTTTAATAAATTCCCCGGCGACTTCATATCCCCTGTTTGCCTGCTGAGTCATCGCTGTTATACCCACAATATCAACAGGAGAATCAAAATCAATTTCCTCGAAATTTTCATCAATTATTGAAATTTCATGAATACCCGGTGTTAAACCGGCAATTGTCGGCAACGCGGCTCCCATGCCATTCCAGTAATGCAATATGGTTTGCATTTCTCTTGAATCTTGAATAAAATCAAAAAATTCCGGATTTTTCGACAAAAATTGTCCCTTCGGGGAGATGAGAAGAATTTTTAATTTTTTGTTCATAATTTACTTTTTCATTAATAATAAGAGGTAATTAATAAAATCATTGATAGTCTCTATTGCATCAAGCTTTGATTCATCTATTTCGATGTTGAGAAATTTTTCACATTTTGCCACTATCTCAATCGCCATTAAACTATCAATTCCCAGTTCCTCTCGAATTTTAACATCTTCATTGATTTCAAATAAATCAATTCTTGCCACCTGGGATATAATTGACTTTATTTCATTAATAATTGTAATATCATTCGCTGTCTTGACTTTCATAGAGCACCTTTTTGATATTTATTCATAGATAGTGATAAACAAAAAATGATACATTCGTCCTTTTTTTCACAAAAATAAGATCCATTGAATCAATTGTCACATTCTCTCTATCATCTTTGGAATCTTATACCTCGCAACAGTCCACTCAAGATTCTTTTTTATCGCCTGGATCTCATCTTCAAAATTGTTCCCGGAATCAATTCTGATGCGTGCGGAGATAACATTTTCTCTGCACTCAACTTCGGCTTCATGGACCTTCGGGAACATCATGAGGGCCCGGCGCACCTCCTCAAGGTCGACCATGTTCCCCTTCATCTTTCTGGTAAGCTTTTTCTCTCCCATGAATATAAGATGGCCGTCCTCGATCCTGCCCTTGTCACCTGTTTTAAACCAATCATCCGTAAAAGCCTCGGCGGTTTCGACGGGCCTCAGGTAATAGGATTTTGTCATATCTGTCGTCCTGACTGCTATTTCACCCGTACCGTTGTTTCCGTCCGGCATGATTTTGCATTCCACCCCGCCGCACAGGGGCCCGATGGTGCCGGGCCTGCCTTCACTCCTCATGTTCCTGCTCACCGGCGTGAATTCCGTGAGCCCGTACCCGTGGAGGATCTCAACGTTGAAGGCCTGCTGGATCTTCATGCAATGCTCTTCCGAAAGTACACTTCCCCCCGATACAAAGACCGACAGGGTTGGCAACTCAATGGACGCATCCTTCAGGTTAAACATCAATTCATAGATTTCCGGGACTGCCGTTATGATATTTATTCCATGAGTGCGGATATAATTAAAGATCTGAACGGGATTTACGGTACGTGATAAAATCGAAGTCATTCCATATATCAGGGGAACGCACAGGCTGCCGACAAGGGGAAACATGTACGAGAAGGGAAGAACCACGAGCATGTTTTCGCCGGCCTCGGGTTTGAGCCCCGTGACTATGGCCTCCGCGCCCTGCAGGTACTGGCCATGGGGCACCAGGGCCCCCAGCGGATACCCGTAACCGCGGTAGGTGTAATTAATCGACGCGATCGAATCATCGATACCTTCCGAATTCCGGTTTGTCCTTTTTTTACCGGGACCATGCACGTGCCATTTTTCGTCATGCCGCTCGATGACCAATCTGCTACCGGTATACGGTTTCACCGCGGTCATGTAATGGGATTCCGCGATCACCGCGTCCGGATCAGCATTTGAGAAGATTTCGTCCAGTTCGATTTTTCTGAAGGACAGGTTGATCGGAACAGGCTTCGCACCGATTTCGACCAGTGCCAGAAAAACCGCGATAAAGTCCAGGGAGTTCTCCAAAAAAAGGGCGGCGAGATGGTTCTTCCGTACCCCGCATTTATTCAGGAAGTCCCCCATCTCATCGATCCGCGCTTTCAGCTCCCGGGCCGATTTGTACCGGGCAGCCCCGTCGTTAGAAAGCTCAATTATCGCGGGATGATTACCCCATGACCCAAGCGATTCAAATATCCTTTCGGTCAGTTTCATGATATCACTCTTCACAAGCCGTTTGCGGGCCTATCCCCTGTCACGATGACCGCCTGGGGGGGATTTCCCATGGATTGATATATACGGATATTCTTAAAACCGGCCACTCCCATCATTCCGGCAAGCTCATTCCCCGAATAAAACCTGAAATGCCCGTCCTCTTCCAGTTCCAGCAGGGACGCGGCTTCATTCAGCATTGCCCGCGCTCCCATAATATTCATCTCACGGTTTTTTTCATCTGAATTTTCCACATTCCGATTCAATACTTTATCAATGTAGTTGGTAAAAATTACTGATAAATCACTATCAAGCCGCATAGAGGAAACCAGCAACCGTCCGCCCGGCTTAAGAATTCTAAAGAATTCACTCACTATTTCATCAGGATTGAAAAGGTAGCTGATAAGAAGACTTGCGGAAATCTTGTCAAAACTGTTATCCCTGAAGCTCAGATTAAGCGCCAGCCCCTTATTTCCGAAATTCAAATCCGTAAACTTGATATCATCGGTCCTTATTTTCTTATAATCTGATATCTCTCTGCCACCGCCCCTGATAGCCGCCGGGCTCGCGAGATCCTCCAGCACCAGATTACCCGACAGTAATCTCGCGGCGCGGTTAACGTCAAGGACCGCCTGGCTGTCATTTTCATTGAACAGGCTCTTTAGAAATCGGCGTTCATTGTCCCCGATGGAAGCGCCCCGCATTATTGACCGCAGACGTTCCGAGTCTCCCGCCAGGAGGCGGTCAATGGTGGTGTTTTTCAAACCCTCCACCCGGTTCCTCAGGAAACTATAGTCCAGCGCCGGGTCATTCATGAACCGCTTAACCGGCAGAAGACGGTTCGGCTCCAGGTCCATCTGGATATAATCAACCGTCCGGGGAACCAGCGGTCCGTAGTTGTTTTTAATCCGTTCATATTTCTCACGGGTCCTCGCGAGAGCTTCCGCGACCAGGTCTATCTGCATCAGTCTTGCATTTGATAGATCAAGGCCCTGCTCAGCATAATTGATCAGCATCCGTTCCATGAAAATACCGGTACCGCATCCCATGTCGGCCATGGTCTCGCCGTTTTTCAGCTCCATGAGAGAAGCCTGTACTGATAAAAACTCTTTAAACTCTTCAAAATTCCTGTAGAAATCATACCCTGTGCTGTTCCGGTTGTCCCCTATGAGATAATCCCTCCAGTATTCCCGGATGTTAACATCTTCAGGCTGATAGAGTCTCTCGCGCTCACAGGTGATCATATCCACCAGGCTCGTCCGGTCGGGATCAAAGGGGCGGATATTCTTCCCCTCCAGGTGCCGGAATATCATCTGTGTAACGATTTTGAATGTCTGAATGGCGTCTTCGCTGGAACGAAGATTGTGCCCGGTGGGAATCTCTATCAATTCACGGAATCCCTTCGATTTAACGCTCATCAGGTCCCTGATCTCCCTCTCGATGACCCACTTGTCATATTTACCGTATATCCAGGATACCGGGATGGATATTCGCGACATGTCATGACGGGCATCGGCAAGATAGGCGTACCTGTTTTCGATCAGGTCCTTCGCGATGGTGTCAAGGTCCAGGATATGGCCCAGTATGCCCGATAGGCCGCTCCGGATTCCTATACGCGCGTTATCGATGATATCGATGCCGCCGGTTATGGTGTTGAAAGAGCTCCGGCCGCAGGTGACTCCCATCACGTTGATCAGGTAACTGACGCGTTTATCTCTCACGGCAAGTTTCCGCGCATCCAGGGCCGACATGCTGAAGGCCACCACTATCAGCGCAGCGGGTTTGAAAAGAACGTTGTCGCAGGCATAATCCATGGTTGCCTCAAGATCGTCAAGGCCCTGACTTATGCGGTAGCGCAGCATTTCATAGCCCCGCTTGGGGCACATGTCATCATGATAGCTTTCCCCCGGCCTGTTTATGCCGTCATACCGGATGGTCACTACATCCTTCCCGAACCGCCGGAAATTTTCCAGAAGGGTTGCCACCAGGGGCGACAGGGTTTCTTTCTTCTTCCCGAAGGCGGGCGGAAGGATCACGACAGGGACCTTCTCCTTTACGCCCGTTCGATTGAGAAGGGCCGTGATCTGCTTTCCCGTCCTGTCATTATATCGCAAGATTTCCGATACAATTCTGCCCCCATCCGCAAGAATGCTTTTACTTGAAGATTTTTGTTTGTTCCATCGGGACTGACTGTATCGTCTGACCTGTATATCCTTCCGCCGGATGCCGGCCTCGACACCGATTTCCAGCAGCAACTCCCCGCCTTCCGCGCCCTTTTCCTTGATGTGACGGATTTCACCGAAGGAATCCAGGCCGAGATCCTTATTTAAAAAATATGAAACCGGCTGGCCCATCTTAATTAATTCTTTCCCGGCAGTATCCAGTTTTACATTGCACAAAAAGCCGCGGCGGCTCACGTTCACCAGCTTCCCGAAAAGCTTCCGCAGGGGGGCATTTTCCACTTCCAGGGTAATATCCATTCCATCGCTGATATATCTTCTCTCGTACGACCTCTTGTCGGACCGGTGGAGAACTGTCGGAAACGCGAAGGCGAGACGCTTCGTGCCGTTCTCACGCAGTTCGCTCTTGAAATAATAGCTGGACCCGTGCAGATAAAAGGAACAATACGCGGTATGATGTTTTATCAGGTCCAGGTCGCCGATTTCTTTTTGTGTCTGCGTTGTGAAAATCTTATTCCCCGGAGCCGTCTTCATTATCCTCAGCACGAACATCATGATTTTTTTTTCAAAGAGAATATTGACATTCCTCTTCTCTTTTTTCAGAAGGGTTAAGAGGGTGTTGATCTTTTCAGGGTCCCGTATGAGGTGTTCATTGCTGGCCACATGTTCATTCCTTCGTTCCTGGATGGATTGCAGGGCCGCACTGGTTGCGGATTTCAATATATAATTCTGTATCCTGGTGGAATCAATATCGGAAATTGAGCTGAAACACAAGCCTGCCCTGTGCAATGAGCCGGAATAATTGTGAATAACATAGGTGATGGTTCCGGTGGAGGTGATACGCCGCCGATCCCCCGGCAGGGTAATATCAAGAGTGATGGCTGCACCGGCATTGAGCGAGCCTTCATAACTGATCAGGCAGCCTTCGGTTGAGATATTATCTATGGAAATAATCGAGACACCGCTGTTACTGCAGGTAACTCCGGTCAGGTTGCATGATATGCGCGGAATGGTCCTCAATTCGGATTGTTCCTGTTCATTCTTCATCATCATAGTTTTCATATTCCTGATGAAGTTATCGATAAGAACCATCTGGGCTTCAGTCTGGTAGGAAAATTCTATCCCCAGTACATGCTCTTCTTCTTCAGGCCCGGTTATATCACTCCTCACGATTTTACAGGGTATGTGAAGGTTCTCCGAAGCCAGGGGAAGCGTAAAAGCAATTCTGTGCACGGAAAGATGGTTTACCGGGACATTGACTATCACCTTGATGCCGCTGTTACTTATGTCGATAGACTTGGCGACAAGGGTCTGCCCCTCGGCTATGAGTTCCACCTGTTTTTCATATGAGACCCGTACATGTTTTCTGTTATTGTTCATGCGGAACCTGCTGGCATATAGGTTGAGCATGCACAGAACATACCCATGCTCCCGAAATCCCTTACTTCAGAAACTGATGACAATCTATTCATAGGATCTTCCAGGAATCTGCCTGATCTTGAATAATAAAATAGCCCACTTCAGATCTGATAATCCGGCTGTTATTATTGTTTCGGTCGGTAAAAATTAAAAATGTAAATATTTTTATGAGGAATGGTTATTAAAATTATAAAGTTGTCTGTGATTGTATACAATTATCTGATAGCAGTCTGAACAACTGTTCATGTATCTTCCCATTGGAAGCAACGATCTCGGGATATTCCGGATGAAAGGGTCCGCCATTATATGTGGTAACCCTGCCGCCAGCCTCCTCGACGATAAGGCTGCCCGCCGCCATATCCCAGGGTTTAAGTTTCCCTTCCCAGTACCCGTCGATCCTGCCGCAGGCCACATAGCAAAGGTCTATAGCGGCCGCTCCCATGCGCCGGATGCCCTGTATTCTAAGAATAATACGGCTGAATTCTTTCAGATTGTTGTTCTCGGATAGCGCCTTGTCATAGGGGAACCCGGTGGCGACCAGTGAAACGCCGATATCGTCCAGCCCTGACACCCTGATCGGTTCGTCATTGAGGAATGCCCCCCCGCCCCTGACCGCGGTGAACAATTCTCCCAGGAAGGGGTTGTACACGACTCCGGCCACGACCCGCTTCAGCTTGATGGATAAGACACCGATGGATACGCAGAAAAACGGGAGTCCATGTGCGTAATTATTGGTGCCGTCAAGAGGGTCCACGTACCAGATATACTCACCGTCGGCCTCCTTCCTGCTCCCCTCCTCTGCAACGATGGCATGGTCCGGGAAACGCGCCGAAATCCTTTCAACCAGGTGCTTCTCCGATGCCCGATCCGCGTCGGTCACCAGGTCGGTTTTGCTTTTGTAAGAGATGACGGTTTTATTTGACCTGAAGCCCCTGAGTAGAATCGCCCCGGCCTCCCTGGAAATATCCCGCGCGAAATCGGCAATGTCAGCTGTCATGTCTCAGAACTTGACCCCCATCCCTATCTGGAGATCGAATTCATGGTGATCCGAATCCTGGTCCGCGAGCTCGGCAATGGCCTTCTGGTACATGAAAAAATTCCCCGTGATCTGCTCGTCAAACCGGAGGCTCAGCACCTGGGAGATTGCCCGGAACCCGGGAAACGGTTTCCCCTTGGTGAAGCGTTTCACGTCCAATCCGAACCACCCCTGCCCGTTCGGGGCAAGGGTATAGGGAGCATCATGATTCAGGCTCTGGAGATAAAAGCGCTCGAGCCATTCAAAGGTCACGGAAAAAAGCTCCCGCCCATCGGGATGCTTCGCCAGATTATTGAAGGTCAAGCTGAAGCCCATGTCATAGACGCCCCAGTAGCTTGCAAGGTCCTGTGAATATTTATAAAAGCTCGCATAGAACACGCGCCAGTCGATGGAATGGCAGAACACGTAATAATCGCGGAAATTAAAAATCATGTTCAGTTTTACATCGGGAAACAGCTGGTACGAATAATCGAGGCGCAGGGATCCAACATCATATGTTTTGCCCGTGGAAGAGCGCGGATCCATGATCAGCATCCGCGGATACCAGGTTATTTTTGCTTCAATCTTATCCTTCCTGTACCCGAGGATGAATCCCACCTTGACATCGGTCAGCCTGTACCGCCTGTAAAATGCCATGCTGGAGTCATAGTGATTAATCATCACCCCGGCGCCGAATTGGATCATTTTTATATTGAAAAGAAGCTCCACCTTCTCCGACTGGACCACCAGTCCCGGCGGGGCCAGGGCTCCCAGCCACGGGTTTTCCATGGTCGCGTCGATTTGAATGAGCGGTATCGGCGTTATTCTCATGAACAGGGTGTAGGGAAAGCTGGTGATGAGCCCGTCATCGGGCACGTACCGGAACCCGTGGGGGGATGTATAGTAGAGGCCTCCATAATGGGGCTTGCTGCCATAGAAGAGACCCATCCGGAGAAGGCCGTCAATGGTCATGAAGAAAACCGTTGGCTTTTCAACCCCTTCCTTTTTATCCGGCTCTTTCTTCTTGCCGCCGCGCTTTTTATATGCGTCGGCAAGCCAGGGCGGCACCTGCTTGTTTGCAGGATCCGCTTTCATCACCGCTTCACCGACCTGGATCGCGCGTTCAAAATCTTCAATTTTATAACAGCTGTACCCGAGTCGTTCCCCGGTGAGAATCTGCCGGGGGTTCAGTTTCCAGGCTTCCTCGTAGTTCTTTATCGCCTGCGGCAGATTGCCTTTCTTTTCAAGGGCGTATCCCTTGTTATGATACGCAATTGCCATCGCCCTCTTCCGATACTCAACGGCCTTGTCGAACAAGATGATAGCATCATCAACTTTGTCCGATTCGCCGTATTCAATCGCTTTCTTGTGACTTTTGCGATCATCAGCGTCTTCATCTGAAAAAAGTGCATGGCCGCTTGCGATTATGATCAGTGCACAAACCGGAAGAACAAAGAAGGGGCTCGATTTTTTCATACCGTATTCCTTAATTCATTTTAGAAAAAGAAGATCGTAATGTCAACTTCTTGTTTCGTTATGCCACGTTATTATATTTTCGGCATGTGAACTGTTATTTTCGTTTAGTTTTCACTGGTGCTGTTTCTTGCGGAAGGGCTGTTTTTTCATGAGAGCCCGTCAATTCGCGTTAACCCGCGGGAACGGGCGTGCTCCACGGCAGCATCATATTCCCCCAGGGTAATCCTCCGTTTCAGGTCGAAGCATTCATTCGCCCGGTATTCAGGCCGGTATTGATCCATTATATTAATATAGGTATCGCGGGAGAGATCGGCAATAAAATTAATAACACGATCAGTCGCGGCGATATTGTTCGGAAGCACCAGGTGCCTTACCAGGAGGCCGCGGCGGGCTACGCCGTTCCGGTCGATAACGAGATCGCCGACCTGCCGGTGCATTTCGGTCAATGCCGCCATTGCCGCCTCCGGATAATCCGGCGCTCCGCTCAGCCGGCCGGCCGTTTCAGGATCCATGTACTTGAAATCAGGCATGTACATGTCATAGACTCCGTCAAGGATTGAAAGAATATCAGCCGCGTCATATCCGCCGGAATTATACACCAGGGGAACTGTAAGGCCCATCGGCACGGCCGCAAGGAGGGCCTTCACAATGGCGTAGTTCATGTGGGTCGGCGTCACAAAATTGATATTATGACACCCCCGGTTTTGAAGGGACAGCATCATCTCGGCCAGTCTTTGATACGATATCTCTTCGCCCCTTCCCAGGTGGGATATGTCATAGTTCTGGCAGAATATGCAGCCCAGATTGCAGTGGGTGAAAAATATGGTGCCGGAGCCGTACCGTCCCACGAGAGGGGCCTCTTCTCCAAAGTGGGCATTGAAGGACGACACCACGGGATAGATGCCGCTTTTACACCTGCCCATTTCTCCCTCACCCCTGTTAACATGGCAGTGATGCGGGCACAGGGAGCAGCGACACGCTCTTTTATAGAGCTCATCGGCGCATTGGGCCAGTCTGCCGCTGCCGTATACATCTATATATCCTGGCTGCATGGTACGTGTATTTTATCTTTTAATACTAATATTGAATTGACGTATTACAAAAAAAATTTTTTTAATGGTTTACTTAAGATTTTGCAGGTTGTATAGCAAAAAATAAAATCCCTGAGAATCGATAAATCGATACATGGATAATATACATATATAGATAGTTACCGGAGTATTTCTCATGAAAAAAATATTCTGTTTCCTCTGCATTATCCTATCTGCCTATGGCTGTTCGAAGGGAAAGGAATCGCCGCAGGCATCCGTCTCATCAGAAAAAATCACCATCTCCGGCGCATGGGCCCTTTACCCCATGGTTGTCAGGTGGGCGGAAATATACCAGAAACAATACCCGGAAATCGTTATCACTATCTCCGCCGGCGGAACGTGCACGGGCATGGCCGATGCCCTGTCCGGTGCGGTTGATCTGGGCATGATATCCGGCGATGTCAATAAATCTGAAATCGACAGGGGAGCATGGTGGATAAGCGTGGCAAAGGACGCGGTGATCCCGATGATCAACGATGCCAATCCCCTCAGGGAGGAGCTCCTCAAGAGGGGGATTTCGCAAAAAGAATTCGCAAAGATCTGGGTTTCCGGGACGATCACCTCGTGGAACAGCTTCATAGCAAACGACACTTCCTATCCGATCCATGTCTACACCCGTTCCGACGCATGCGGCGCTGCTGAGACCTGGGCGAAATACGTCAGGGGTACGCAGGAAGATCTGAAAGGCATCGTGGTCTACGGCGACCCCGGTATCGCCGACGCGGTAAGAAACGACCCCCTGGGAATCGGCTACAATAATGTCAATTTTGCCTATGATTCAAAAACAAAGAAACCGATTCCCGGCATACGTCCCATTCCGCTGGACATCAACGGAAGCGGAAAAATTGAACCGGATGAAAGTTTTTACGACAGCCGCGATTCCCTTACCAGGGCGATCGCGGATAACAAATATCCATGCCCTCCCGCACGCAGCCTGCACCTGGTTTCACGGGGCATTCCGGAGAAACAACAGGTCCGCCAGTTCCTTCTCTGGATACTCGGCGAAGGCCAGCACCATGTTTCCGAATCCGGATACATCTGCCTTCCCGGTGATTTTTTGAAAAAGCAGTCGGAACCCCTATTGAAGAAACAATAAGACCGGATACCCCTTATCACGGTGATTCAGGGGCACGCTTTTTCATGACTTTACGGAATGAAAAATAACTCCTCAGCAGAAGGATGAGGCATGCCACGATGAGAGCCCATTTTACAGTCGCCGTGACGGACATTGCCAGGATCAGATCTTCGCTCAGGTTCCTGCCGGAAAATAATAACTGCAACAATGCAACTGCAATCCAGTCAAAAATTGCAGCGACAAAGGGTAGAATAAAAAAAACAAGGTCTGATACCCTGACGGGCTCCGGCCCGGCCTTTATTCGCGCCATTGTAAAGTATGCCTGTGATGACGCGAAGAGGACCGCATATGAAGCGGCATAGATATAATTAATCCAGAGCGTGCTTAAAAAGATATCGACCCCGCCGCTCCTCCAAGCGGATAGTACCTCCATGAACTCATTCCTGGTAAAGGCCGTCTGGAGATACATGATTCCCCTGCCTCCGAATCCAGCCAACCCGGCGTCGATTTTCATTATGATGATCGCGAGGACAACGGTGGAAAAAAACGCTGTCAAACATACGTACTTCCGGGCCATCCAAATGTATACTTTTTCAACAGGAGATCCTTTCATGGCGGCACTATCCGGGAATTATTTTTTTTCTAGCTCAGCGGCCTGCGGCTTGTTGTCCTGCGGCTGGCGGTTCTGCGTGCCGCCCGTATCTTCATCGTTTTGTATTTCTTCTCCGGTGACCGGATCTATTACGGGAAGCGTCATGTCATCATCCTTGAGCCGTATTTCATAGGCCCCTTTGCTCACCGGCAGCGGCATTTCCGCGTCCTGCTCCACATCTGACTCATTCTTCTGTTCCGGAGCGTCCCACTTTTTACTGTCTTTATCTATCTGCACCCGCACCTCATCGAGACGGGCCCTGGTATCCACATCATTGGGATCGGCGCCAATCGCCTTGGCGTAATAGCGCTCCGCTTCATTCAGGTTCCCGGTCTTTTCATGGCACATGCCGAGGTACCGGTAGATCTGGGGTGTTTTTTCATTCTGCTGGAGCGCCTTGGTAAGGTATTCAATGGCCTCTTCCGTTTTCCCGCTGGAAAAATAGAGAATGCCCATCTGCATGAGAACTTTCGGATGGTCTTTGTTGATGCGCATGGCCTGCTGCAGGTAGTTGAACGAGCCTTCAATGTCCTGGAGTGTTATGCTGACCAGGGCCATGCGGTAATTCGCGTTAAAATTATCGGGATTAATGGTCAGCACCGTACGGTAGAGCTCCTGGGCCTCGGTCCATTTTTTGTTTTTTTCCAGGTTTAGAGCCGCCGAATAGTAGTATTTCTCCTTGTACGCGAGCATTTTCCTGACATAGCTCTGCAGGGTAATCCTGAACTCCGCCTGTTTTTTCAGTTCAAAGAGCAATGTTGTTTCTTCCCGGTAATCTTCGCGGGCCTCGGCCAGCTCGGTTTTTTTGAGCAGGCTCATAATCGCGTCATCGTTCTGGAATGAGGCTGCAACAGCCTGCATGAAGGCCTGGTCCCCCGTGGACCTGTCAATCTGCTCAAATATTTTTTTATTGTTTGCAACATAATCATCGATAAACGGCTTTTTAAACCGGAACCGGTCCGCCTCCGCGAGATAGAGGCCGGGGAAAAACCTTTCACGTGAAACCGCGGGAAGCAAATAGTCAATTTTGGTGCTCATAAGATGAGAGCAGACGTGGGGCTCATTCATGAAGATGCCGTTCAATTCCCCGTGGGAATTATAAAATGTTATAAGCTGTTCATATTTCTTTTGATCGATCCTTAGCGCACCGCTGTCATCCGACGCTACTACGATCAGTACGTTCGAAAAATAGTAAATCGCATGCGACGAAAATGACCTGCGGAGCCCTGTTAACGCCGATGCGAGAAATTCGGGCCTGCATCCGGGGACATTGAACACCTGAACGAATACACCGTTCCGTTCCAGGCGTTTTTTCAGAATATGATAATATTCATCCGAAAATCTGAAGGCATTCATGGCCTGGTCCAGCAGATTGGGGATATCCACAACAGTGAAGAAACTGGTTTTATTCTTCTCCACATACCATATCACCGGGCTGTTATCGGGAATGTATTTCTGCGTTCCGGAAATGGGCAGCCTGTTATAATCGACATCACGATCGGACAGCATGTCAATGCAGAGGGCATATTTAAAAAATCCAATGACCGGGTTCCTGAAGAATTTCTGGTTTCCGTCAATAAACAGTATCTTTTTTCCCACGGGATGATATAGCGCGACAGGGACAAGGGACCTTTTGAGATTCCTCACCACGCTGTCGGACACGGCAAATACCGGCAGGCTGTTCATTGTCACGGTCGCCTGATTCCGGATGTAATCGGCATTATAATTCACCGTGCGCAGTTCTTCGAAATTATCCACCCTGGTTACGTAAACATTATTATCCAGCGAAATCCTGAAAAACAGTATTATGAATATGAATACGGGAAGAAAAAAAAGGGAAAACAGGAAATAGAGCCCTTTCTTGTAGCCGCTGATATCCGTATTGATGATGCTGATTGCCGGAACAACGACATTAATAATCATCACCGCGCCCATGATGATATAAAACCACAAATTGGTAAGGCTGATAAGGCAGAGTGATACCAGCACCGGCGCGGGCACTATGAGCAGTGAAAATTCCACAATCGTCGCCCTTTTAAAATTATCATACCGTTGAATGACGGCGCTGATGGTATGAGAAAGAACGATTCCCAGCAGGACAGCCATGGGGGAAAAAAGCATAATTCCGGAAATAAAATTAAGCTGCCGGTTAAAACTCATGAGCAGGATAAGAAAGAGAAGAAAAATAACGGGAAAAAATGATTCACCATAGACATGCAGCTTGGGCACTTTTATAAACCGGCCGGCGCCGAAACCAATGATCAGCGAAATGAAAAGCATCGCCATAAATGCCTGTGTGACGTATAACAGGTCTCCATAATACCTGCTGATGCTGGCAAATCCAAGGTACGCATAGATGATTATGAACAGGAAATTCAGGTAAGAAAAAAAAGCCGCGTCACCGCCTTTGACATTCTGTGATGATGCATCATGGTCTTTTTCCTCTTCGAAATCATTTGCATAGAACGAGGCCGGGCTGTAGGGAAGGTTCATCAGAAAAACAGATGGCGCCAGCATTAGAGCCAGTGGTATCGTGCAGAACAGCGGTATGGCGAAGGAATAGAGAACTCCGCACAGGATGATGCCGGCGGATAACCCCAGGATCATGAACCCGATCAGGCGTACTATTCCCTGTTTTGTATCGATCAAGTTACCGCATGAGACCCGGATGGAGTAATTGAATTTAATGCCAAAAAAAATAAGCATCGCAAACAGCAAAACCGGTATAGAATATTTACACGAAAAAAACAGGGCGATGAAAAACTCTCTCGATTCAGGCATGAAAAGATTTCTGAGCGTATATAATAAGAAAAAAATAATAAACATCGCTTCAGAAAAAATGTAAAGGGGCCTGAAACTATCCTTTTTTACAAAAAGGAATCTTCCCAGAATATTGCCAAAGAATAGACCGCTTATGGAAATGATTATGATAATTTTAACTGCCGGAGAATAAAAAGAATAATATTTCAATACAAAGTATACATCAGTAATAAAAATACTTAAAATCAGGAAGGAAAGAAAAACACTATAATCAAGAATCTTTCTTTGGGAAATATTTGAATAATGGAATTCTTTTAAAAAACTCATACTTGTCAATATGCCTCAAACAACATCAATTGTGCATTACTTTAAAATCGGATATTTACAATAATTTTTCAATCAATATATTTAAAAATAACGATACGGAATACGCCAATTGTCTATATTTTAATCGAATTATTGAGACTTCCTATTGAATTCATTAAATATATGATATTTATAGTAAAATAGTATTATCAGCCCCCACTGGATTTCTCAAAACGTAAAATCTTTGAGTCAAAAACTATGTTTTATTCAATATAGAGTCGGAAAACTTATAAATAATAAAAAAAAATAAAATTTTCTAACGTAAAATTTTAAAATTCCGACAATTTGATTAGGAAAAATATGAAAAAAAAACATAAATATGTCAAATTATAGTAATATTTTGAATTATTACACAATATTTTGATATAAACGCCTTTAATCGCCTATAATCAGAATCAATTTATTACCTTCCTGAACCGAACTTAACCAAGAGAGGTGAAAGCCGATCGGGCTGGCAAGGAGGCCAGCCTTGTAAGATTCAGGGAGGAATCTTAATGATCATCAACCACAATCTATCTGCTATCAATGCCAACCGTGTCCTTAAATTTCAACACTGGAACGTTGATCATTCCATGGAAAAGCTTTCGTCAGGCATGCGTATTAACCGCGCCGGTGACGACGCTTCCGGTCTTGCCGTTTCTGAAAAAATGAGATCGCAGATAATGGGACTCCGCCAGGCGGAGCGGAACACCGAAGACGGCATGTCCCTCATCCAGACCACCGAAGGATACCTCCAGGAAGTAACCAATATAATCCAGCGCATGAGGGTCCTCGCGGTGCAATCCTCGCACGGCATTTACACGCAGGAGGACCGGCAGTACATCCAGGTGGAAATTTCAGAGCTCGTCGATGAAGTCGATCGCATTGCCTCCCAGGCCGAATTCAATAAAATGAACCTCCTGCTGGGCGATTTTTCAAGGATAAACCCGAAAGCCTCCATGTGGTTCCACATGGGACCCAACATGCACCAGCGCGAGCGCGTTTTCATACAGACCATGACCGCCATCAGCCTGGGAGTCCGTGATTTCATCGGCAGGCCGATCAGCCTCTCGACAGCCGATTTCGCAAACCGGAGCATCGGCATTTTTGACGAGGCCATTCACATCATCTCGAAACAGAGGGCCGACCTCGGCGCCTATTACAACCGCCTTGAGTTTGCGGCGAAAGGACTCATGAACGCCTATGAAAACACCCAGGCGTCGGAGAGCCGGATCCGCGACGCTGACATGGCGGAGACGACGGTGGATTTCACGAAATACATGATCCTGGTCCAGACCGGCACGGCCATGCTGGCCCAGGCCAATAACAAGTCCCAGACCATTCTGGAACTATTGCGTTAGGATTATAGTGGTTTATAATCATATTTTTGTTCCGCCGGCCGTGGAGCCGGCGGGGCAAGCTCTTTGAAAACTCTGGAACAAACAATACCGACATTGCCGCAAGCATGTTTGTCTAATCTTAGATACTCATGGTTGCAGCAATGCAACAACAGGTATTCCCTGCAAAAAAAAGAACAATAACCTGGTAATTAAATTCCTGATACGGAGATCAGGAAAAAGTCAACAAAGGAGTGTTAGACTATGATAATCAATCACAACATGAGTGCGATTAACTCCAACAGAGCGTTGAAGTTCAAGCACTGGGACGTTAACAAATCAATGGAGAAGCTTTCGTCAGGCATGCGGATCAACCGGGCCGGCGATGACGCTTCCGGACTCGCGGTATCGGAAAAGATGCGGACCCAGATTCAGGGCCTGCGGCAGGCGGAACGGAACACCGAAGACGGCATGTCCTTCATTCAAACTGCCGAAGGGTATCTCGACAACACATCTTCTCTGCTTCAGCGGATCAGGGTGCTGGCCATCCAGTCTTCCAACGGTATTTATACCCAGGAAGACCGGCAGCTCATCCAGGTCGAAGTATCGGCCCTCGTGGACGAGGTCGACCGGATCGCTTCTCAAGCTGAGTTCAACAAGTTTAAACTGCTGCTCGGCGACTATGCGCGGACCAATCCGAAAGCTTCCATGTGGTTTCATATGGGACCGAACATGCACCAGCGTGAGCGCGTCTATATCGGCACCATGACGGCTGAAGGATTGAATCTGAAAGAAAGGACCGGCAGGTTCCTGGTGAATCTCAGCACCGCAGAAGGCTCGAACAAGGCGATCGGCATCATCGACGACTCTCTGCACAAGATTGCCAAACAGAGAGCTGACCTTGGCGCCTATTACAACCGTCTCGAGTTTGCTGC
>CAZZHU010000073.1:9067-20449 GCA_964654045.1 uncultured Leptospirales bacterium | reverse complement strand
GCCGGGTGCGCTATCTCAAGGGAGCCGCGTGACCCGAATATGGAGGAGATGTTTATTATTTTTCCGCCGCCCCCGCTCTTCATGATATTGGCCACCTGCTGGGTGAGGATCCACAATCCCCTCACGTTGATGTTGAAGATCTTGTCCCACTTCTCGAGGGGAAAATCAAGGGTCGGCGCGCCCCAGGTGATGCCCGCGTTGTTTACCAGGATATCGACCGTGCCCAATTCCTTCACTGCGGTCTTGACCAGGTTGTCTATGTCCTCTTTGGATTCAATATCGCATTTCACCGGGAAGACTTTCACGCCGAGTGACTGGAGTTCTTTCGCCTCTTTTTCGAGGTTCTGTATCTTGCGCGACGCTATCACCAGGTCCGCGCCGGCCTCTGCCAGCCCGGTGGCGATGAAGCTCCCTATTCCCCGTCCTCCGCCGGTAATGATCGCTTTTTTGCCCTTGAGATCAAACAATTCTTTAACGTTCATACGCTACTCCTTCTGTGTAATATGTGCTTTGATATACCGATGTTTCCCAAAACCGATTCTTCATGATTGATTCATACCGGGATAATTATGGGACCGGTCGCATTATATACAAGAAAAATTTAACCTGCCCCCGGAAGAAATATATTTCCGGGACAGGCAAAAAACATTTGAAAAATAACCTCCGGCAAATACCCTCTAAAACCGCGGTGGAAAAGTTGAAGCTGAACGGAACGATGATTGAAGAAATGACCGACATGATAATCAGCGACTGCGGAGCGAGCAAAAGGTGCGCCGCTCTATCATCATAATGATAACAACTGCGGCGCACGGCTTAATGGAAAGGCACTGGCAGCTGATGTGAAAACCTCATCCCTCAAAAGTGCAGCGCATTTCGCCCATGTACATGGTCGCCACGCAGCTGTTGCAGGGACCGCAGGCCAGGCATTTTGAAACGTGTCCCGGATCCTTTTTGATCCGATTAATGAAATCCGGCTCTGCCACCAGGGCCCGCGCCAGGGCCACGTAGTCGAAGCCCTTATCGAGGACCTCGTCCATTTTTTTCCTCGTGACAAGGCCGCCGACGTAGACCAGGGGCAGTTTCACGGCCTCGCGGACCTTAAGGGCATCATCGAGGAAATAGGCCTCACGGTAGGGGTAGTCCTTGATCATGATGCGGGAAAAGGCCATCATTCCCAGTTTGATGATCATATCCGACTGGTAGCTGATGAGCTCTTTGTGGGGGGTCAGGCCGCGCATCATGTAAAAGGGGGTTTTGCTCACGAAGCCGCCGGAGAGCACCAGGGCATCGGCCCCTTCCTCTTCGAGTATCCTGGCAACGGCGATCCCTTCCTCTTTGCCCATGCCGCCGGGGAAGCCGTCATCAAGGTTTGTTTTCACCAGCACCGCTGTTTTTTTTCCCGCCGCTTTTTTCACCTCTGCCATGACCATCCTGAGGAAGCGGGCCCGGTTTTCAAGGGATCCGCCGAAGCGGTCCGTGCGCCGGTTGGTGTACGGCGAAAGGAACTGGCTGATGAGATAGCCATGACCGGCGTGTATTTCCACCGCGTCAAAGCCCGCCTCGCGGGCCAGGATCACAGCCCTGCCGTGGGCGAGGACCATCTCTTCTATATCGGACTCAGACATTTTTTTCGGAAGCGTGAGGCCGAAGAGGTTAAACCTTCCCGACGCGGAAATGGGGCTCTTGCCGGAGACCTTGCGGTCCCCCATGTTGCCGGCATGACCCAGCTGAACCGATGCGGCAGCTCCTTCGCGGTGCACGGCGTCGGTGAGCTTTTTGAAATGAGGGACCGCCTCGGGCCGCATCCAGGCCTGGTGGCCGAAGGTGCGGCCGCCATCGGTCACCGACACGTAAGCCACGGTGGTCATGCCGATTCCGCCGGCCGCCACGGACCGGTGGTAGTTAATGAGCGATTCGGAGGGGAAGCCGCCGGGGCACATTCCCTCGAATCCCGCTGACCGTATGGTCCTGTTTCTGATTTTGAGGGGACCTATGGTCCCGGGAGTGAAGAGCTTGTCTTTTGACATTTTATTTTTCCTTTTAAGGTAATACGTGAATGATAACCTGGACAAGGAACAAGAAGATGTCAACCTCTAATGATCATAAGGCTTGACTTTTTTATGCTGGATTTGAACATTTCCTATCTAACATAAGTTCCCCCCAACCCCCCCAGAGGGGGGCTAACAGAGATATACCTTGCTATGATGGGGAATTGATACAACATTATGCAAGTCCCCCTCCGGTGGATTTAGGGGGCTGGAGTCATCATGAACAATCCATACAAAGACAAAACCGCCATGGTGACAGGCGGAGCATCCGGCATGGGCCGGGCCCTGTGCCGGAGCCTCGCCGCGCGGGGCGCGCGGGTCGTGGTCGCCGACATCAACGGAAATGAAGCGAAACGCGCGGCGTCTGAAATCACCGCAATGGGATTCCAGGCGGACGCCGTGACGCTCAACGTCGCGGATGAAAGCGCCGTGTTCAAGGCGGTGGAAAAAACGGCAGCCCGATTCGGCTCCCTCGATTTCTATTTCAACAATGCCGGCATCGGCATCTCGGCGGACGCCCGCGACCTGACGATAGGCCAGTGGCGGAAGATCTTTGACGTAAACCTTTTCGGGGTGCTCTACGGGACCATGGCTGCTTACGCGGTCATGGCGCGGCAGGGGCGCGGCCACATCGTAAACGTTTCCTCCATGGCCGGGTTCGCCCCCTTTTCCATCAATGCCCCCTATACCGCGGCCAAATACGGCGTGGTCGGCCTCACCCAGGCTTTGCGCCACGAGACCTCGGACCTGGGAGTCCGGATGACCCTGGTCTGCCCGGGGATCGTAAGGACCTCCTTTTACGACGCCATCGAGATCATCGGAACCGACCGCAAGACGTACATGGAGTTCATGCCCAGCAGGCTCATCACGCCGGAGCGGGCCGCGGAAATCATCCTCCGCGGGGTGGCCCGGAACAGGTCAATGATCATTTTCCCCTTCCACGCGAAGGTCCTCTGGTGGATCTGCAAATTCGCCCCCGGCGTGATGGTCTTTATTAATAAAAAGATGGTGCGCGAGTATCGTTCTCTCAGGGGATAACCGGTTCCGGCGCCCTTACCGGAACATGTCCTCGATCCATTCTATTGAATCGCCCTTGATCGAAATCAGGTCGAAACGGAAGGTGATTCCGCGGCGGTCGTAGTCCGGGCTGGCGGAGATGAAGGCCCGGGCCGCCGTTTTTATGCTGCTCTTTTTTTTGGCGCTGATGGAATAGAGGGCGCCCCCGAACCGTTCGGTCCCCCGGTGTTTTACTTCAACGAAGATGACGAGGTCTTCTTTCCGGGCGATGATGTCTATCTCGCCGTATTTGCCGAAACGATAGTTCCGGCAAATGATGCTGAAATCATTTTTTTCGAGGAAGACCGCGGCAAGATCTTCCCCTTCGGAGCCAAAGTCCCGGTTGTGAAGATGGCCGGGCACCGCTTCCTACAGCACGTCGAAGATGTTGATGCCCACCTCGGCCTCGTCGAGGGCCCTGACGATATACAGAGAGGATTCGGTGAGGAGACTTATAATGGTGGTGTTCTCGATCCGCTTGCGGTCCTTGTCAAAGATGACCTTGATGATAGGGCGGAGCGGCTTTTCCGGCGCCGACCCTATGATGATGCCGATGGCCCCGTCGTTCAATTCAACAATGGAGCCTATTGGATAGACCGACATCCGCGAGAGAAACACGCGAAGGATGACCGGGTCGAACTTGTTCACGCCGCTCGACAGGAGGTTACGCATCGCGTGATAAAAGTAGACCTTCTTCCGGTAGCTCCGGTTCGATATCTGCGCCTCGTAGCTGTCGGCGATGGCCGCGATGCGGGCGAACTCGTCGATATCGTTGCCGCGGAGACCCCGGGGATAGCCCTTGCCGTCGAACTGCTCATGGTGCTGGAGCGATATGATGGCGGAGTTCTCCTTTATTTTGCCCAGGTCTTTCAGCGCCTTGTACCCGAGCAGGGGGTGCGTCTTGATCTGGTTGAATTCCTGGTCGGTAAGGTTCGATTGCTTGTGGATGATGTAGACCGGCAGTTTTATCATGCCCGCGTCGATGAGGAGCGTACCCAGGCCGAGATCGTTCAGTTTGACGGGGTTGTATTTGAGCGCGATGCCGATGATGAGTGAGTAGAAGGTCACGTTGACCGAATGCGTCAGGGTGTAATCCTTGCCTTCGTCGAGCCCGTAAAGGAACAGGAATATATTGCTGTTGTCCTTCAGCAGTTTCACGATGCCCTGGACCGCGTCTTCAAGATCGCGGGTTTCGAAGGGTATGTTGCCGCGGATAGACTTATGCGCGGCTTCAACAGCGTTCCGGGCGCGGTTGTGCACCTCGATGAGACCCTTGCGTTTTTTCAGAAGGTCATTGTATTCGGTAACGATTTTTTTTTCGTTGTCGATGTCCGCTGCTTTAACGGGAGCCGCCTCGGCAGCGGAGTCGCTGTCTTTCTCGGCGCCTTTATCTTCCCCCATCTCCATCCGCTTGATCAGGATCCCGGAGGTTTCGACTTCGGTGATGCCCCAGGTCATCAGTTTTTTAATATCGGATTCCTTGATGGGCGAATTGGCGGTAATGAGCATGTTGTTGCTGTCCACGTAGATGGGTTTGTCGTACACCATCCCGGGCCTCAACTCCTCCACGGATATTTTTCTCATTTTGGCCATTATACTATTCCCATTCCGTCCAGCTTGGCTTTAAATTCTGAATTAATACGGTAGCAGTACGCAAGCACCTCTGAAACAGCCCTGAACAGGGTTTCCGGTATTTCGCTGCCCGCCGGTAATTGCGAAAGCACCTGGGCGAGATCCGAATCGCGATAGATGGTAATGTTATGTTCCCGGGCGATCTGCATCAGCCGTTCGAACAGTATTCCCCTGGCAACCGCCAGGATTTTCGGGATGTCGCCGGAGTATTCCAGTGCGACCCCTATCTTCTCGTCCTTCATTCTACACCCGTATGTCAAATACACTATTTAGAGAGAAATATGAATAAATTTCAACTATTTTATTTAAAGCCAGTGAGGTATTATAAAAATTTAAATAAATGTCCGGGTTGATATTTTTAAGGTTTTTTGTAAGTTCCCCGGCGGATCCCTGCAATGCATCCAGCGTTTCGCCGGATCCGCAGAAGATGGATATGTGACGCCCCTCCCTGTTTTCCCGGGCGACCACTTCAATCAGCCCGATTTTAGAAAAATTGACGCTAAAAACCCAGGCATCATCCTTCCCCAGATACCGGACCCGGTACAATTCATCATCGCCCGCGAAGGGGATTTCCCCTGAAATATATCCGGACGGCGTGCTGCCGGCATCGGAAAGGAGGCCGATAAGCTGTCTGAGAACCGTTTCCTTCGTGTCGTCTCCTTCAAGACGCGTAATTTCGTTACTGATGCCATCAATCATGGTTTGATAATCCGCTGTTTTTCCCGAAGTCCATTTTTTAATCTTCTCCCTGTCGAATCCCAGCACCAGCAGGAGGGACTGGAATGCTTTCGAGTTAACCGGGATCCCGGACAGGAAAATGGAAAGATCGGTTATCGTGTTTTTATCAACGCCCAGCTTCATGAGTAATCCGAGAAAACGGGTCAGCCCCTCATCCTTTTTATCATGCCCGGGATGAAGCCCTGACAGCAGGGCGTTTAGTTCAAAAATGCCGGCCGGGTTCTTTGACAGGACGGCGCTGATATTTTTTTGTACCCGGTTCATGTCGAAGATCGTCATCTCCATAACGTGCCGCGCCAGAGCTTCCCTGCCGGCCGGATCGACAAGTTTGAAATAAAAAGAATTGTTCTTTATGTTGTCGAGCTTCAGGGTTATCATGGTGCCTGCCGGTACGCCTTTCTGAAATTCAGCCTGGATCCTTTTTCCCCCTATCTCAAGGACTGCTTCACGGCCGCTGATGCGGTCGACAATCCGCGCCGGAAGCTCCGCGCCTTTCTGGAGGTCCCGCAACTGGTCGGACATCCCTGTCCTCAGGGAAACCCTGATGCTGTTGGCCGGTTCAATCCTCATCGCGGTAAACCGCCGGATGATATCAGGCTCCGGGCCGGCTCATAGCTCCTCCGGTGAATGGGGGAAAGCCCCAGGCCGGACAGTGCCTCCATGTGCGTCCGCGTTCCGTAGCCCTTGTTCTTCATGAAAGAATAGCCGGGATACAGTTCATCGAACCGTTCCATGATCGTGTCGCGGTGCACTTTGGCAACCATCGAGGCTGACGCGATGGAAATCGATTTCGCGTCCCCCTTCAGTATTGAACGAATGGGAACCGGGGAACGAAAAGAAAAATTTCCATCCAGGATGATAATATCCGGCATAACAGGTATACTCCCGATGAGCCGGTTTAGTGCAAATTCGGTGGCGCCATTTATGTTAAGCCGGTCGACGGTACGGTGTGAGACCATGATGCAGGACGAGTGAACCGAGCGTGACCGGATGAGGCCGACACCGGTTTTTCGCTGACGGGGGCTCAGTTTTTTCGAGTCATTGATGCCCGGGATCGGCCCGTCTGTGGATGTTATGAGGGCGGCGTCAAATATGACGATGCCGACGCACAGGGGGCCGGCGAGGGCCCCCCTCCCGACCTCGTCAACGCCCGCGATAAGGGAAAATCCCTCGTCCAGGAGGCGACGTTCAATGGCAAAGGTGGGTAAAAACGAAAAGGCGGACTCATCGCCCGCCCTGTGCATTTCATTTCTGTCGCCGGTTTTGTTTATGGATTCCAACGAAAGCCCGGTCCCGGGATACTAGGATTCCTGCTGGGGTGTTCCTTCGGCGGGGGCTGCTTCGTCGACCGCATGGGTGCCGGGCACATCGGCCGCCGCGGCGGAATGCTTTTTGCCGCCCTTCGCGGTCTTCTCGCGGAGCTTGGCGGATTTGCCGGTCCGTTCCCTGAGATAATAGAGCTTGGCGCGGCGTGTTTTGCCTTTCCGGACAACGTCAATCTTGGCGATCCGCGTTGAATAAACGGGGAAAATCCGCTCGACCCCCACGTCAAAGGAAAGTTTCCGCACGGTGAAGGTCTTGCTCATGCCCTTGTTGTCCATGGCGATCACGATGCCTTCATATACCTGGATACGCTCGCGGTTTCCTTCAACGATGCGGTAGTGCACGCGCACCGTGTCGCCGATTTCGAAATTTATCGGTCTGTCGACCGGCATTATTTTCTTTTCAATTTCTTTCATGATTTCCATCGTTCATTCTCCTGATATTTTTCTGATAAGATGCTTTCTGTATAAATCCGGCCGAACCCGTTTTGTTTTCTCTATGCTTTCCTCACGCCGCCATTTCTGAATCAGTTTATGGTTCCCGCTCATGAGTACCGGGGGTACCTTCATGCCGAGAATGTCCTCGGGCCGCGTGTAATGAGGATATTCCAGCAGGTCCATCTCAAAACTCTCTTCCGACAGGGATTCGCTGTTGGACATGAATCCCGGCACATACCGTGAAACAGCGTCGATGACCGCCAGGGCGGCGTACTCTCCCCCGGAGAGCACGTAATCGCCGATGGAAATCTCGTAGTCGACATGGCGGTCAATAACCCGCTGGTCGACGCCCTCGTAATGCCCGCACACGATGCAGAGGTCCCCGTGCGCGGCAAGCTCCTTGACCAGGTTCTGATTGAGGAGCGTGCCCGATGCCGACGTGAGGACCACTTTCGTGCCCATTTCTTTCGCGCTCTGGATCGCCCCATCCAGGGGGCCCGGCATGAGCACCATCCCGGAACCTCCGCCGTAAGGATAATCGTCGCAGCTGTGGTACCGGTCCGTCGAAAAATCTCGTATATCGATGATCGTAACGCCGATGATTCCCGATTCGACCGCCTTCCCGAGCAGCCCGGTGCGGAGAGGGGAAGAAAAAAAATCGGGGAACAGGGTTGCAATCTTAAATATCAAACAGTCCCTCAACAGGATGAATATCCAGTCTTCTGCCCCGTATGTTCTTCGTCTCTACCATCGATTCAACGAAGGGGACCATGAATTGCTTTCCCTGGTCATTCGAGATGAGGAGTATCTCTCCGGATCCCGCTTCAAGGATGTCAATCACGGTGCCAAACAGCCGGTCCCGGCAATAGACGGCGCATCCTATAACATCATAATAATAATAACTGTTTTCGTCCAGGTCGCCCCTTGTGCTTTCGGCTTCCTCTTTATCTATGAAGATTTCGGAGCCTTTCAATGTAAGGGCGGCGTCCCGGTTTTCAATGCCCTCGAGCACCAGGAGTCCCGTCTTCCCCTTCTGCTCGATAAAATCCAGTATCCTGAATTCCCGGATACCGCTCGTGGTCTTAATTATAACGGATTTATCTGCGTTAAATCGTTCCCTGAAATCAGAGATCACCAGGACTTTCAGGCGGCCGTTCAGGCCATGCGCCCCGGTGACGACAGCTATGCGGATATAATCATCTGTCATTAATCGAGTATTTCCAGCACCACCCGTTTTCCTGATTTTGTAGCGGAGGCGTTTATGATGGTCCTGATCGCCCGGGCTATCCTGCCATGTTTTCCGATAACCTTTCCTATGTCTTCTTTTGTTACCCGCAACTCGAGGATTGTCGACTTTTCTCCTTCCACCTCTCGTATTTCCACCTGATCAGGATGATCAACAAGGGATTTCACCATGTAATCAACGAGTTCTTTATAGTTCATTTCCGACTCCTGTTGAATTATTTGGCGCTTTTATACTTCTGCCACAACCCCTTCTTTTTTAAAAGCTGCATGATGGTATGAGTCGGTACCGCGCCTTTTCCAAGCCAGTTGAACAACTTCGTCTCGTCGATGATTAATTGTTCGCCGTCAACGATCGGCTGGTAGCGTCCCAGCTGATCAATGAACCTGCCATCCCTTTTTTCCCTGCCGTCAATGGCGATGATCCGGTAAAATGGCTTCTTTTTAGTTCCAATTCTCTGCAAGCGTATCTTAACAGCCACGACATTCCTCCTGTGATGATTAGGAATTTATTTATTTTTAACCCTATTTTTTTGTCAATAGAAAATAGCCAAAAAGGGGAAATTAATCAGTTTATTTTCCCCTATCCCCCCAGCAGGGGGAAGAAGGATCATCCTTGTTAATAATCCTTTCTTACCTATCAAGGAAATTACGGCCTCACCGTTTCTGCTGGATGAGAATGATGGCGGCTTATGAAGCATAAAAGGCATATGTCAAAAGTAAAAATGCTCTACAGGGCCCTTTACATTTACTTTTTCTATCAGCCATAATCGTATTGCTGATCATCTTATAGTCATGACTCCACTCGGCGCTACCCGTGACCCGCGAAAGATGGCATCAAGAAATATTATTGACCGCGCGGCTGATAATTTCACTATAAAAAGCGTGAATGCGTGTCGAGACGCATCAGACACTACAATGAAACGGATTGTTTACATGTCCTGATTACATGCCGTATAGTTAAAAGGAGCAATACAATGAATAAAAGGATTTATATTCTCTGGACCAATGATAATCCCGTCACGTCTGATTTGATGGTGTGCATGTATGCCCATAACGCAAAGAAAAAAAAATGGTGGGATGAAGTTACAGTCATAATCTGGGGTGCGACAGCCCTGCTGGTCGCAAAAGATGAAACAATTCAGTATAAACTAAAAGAAATGATGGCTGATGGTGTTACGGTATCTGCCTGTAAATCCTGTGCGGACCAGCTTGGAGTGTGTTCGGAAATTGAATCTCTTGGAATT
The DNA here is from genome assembly GCA_964654045.1 of uncultured Leptospirales bacterium. Taxonomy (GTDB): domain Bacteria; phylum Spirochaetota; class UBA4802; order UBA4802; family UBA5550; genus RBG-16-49-21. The sequence continues at coordinate 10,726 of CAZZHU010000073.1, read as the reverse complement.
GAAGTGAAGTACTGGGGGGAAGGACTCACCGATATCCTGAATTCCAATGACAAGCTTCTCACTATTTAATTGGACCATACAGGATTTTACTCCACCCCGGGGTCCTGCACAAGAGACAGGGTAACGTTTATGTGAAGCAATTCCGGGTACGTTTCAACAAGAAAATATTGGACAGGGGGATCGTGAGATGAAGGCATGTGGTCTATTTATGAGACTGTATTAGCACGTTCGATCAATTCCTTTATGTTCTTATTCACGTCGCCTCCCTTGAAGGCCGAGTTGCCGGCTACGATGATATCGGCCCCGGCGGCAACGACACGGGCGATATTGTCCGGGCCGATGCCGCCGTCGACCTGGACCAGCACCTTCCGCTCGGGCATCGAGGCGAGAAATTTTGAGAGCTTCTGTATCCTGCCGATCGCCGGTTCCATGAAGGACTGACCGTAGAAACCGGGATCGACGGACATGATCAGGACCATGTCCGCGTAGGGTAGGAGGTCAAAGACCGATTCCACCGGCGTGGCGGGATTGATGGATATGCCAGCGATAATGCCGGCTTTCTGTATCTGCTGGAGTATTCTCGCCGGGAATCGCGTGCTTTCATAGTGTATGGTTATTGCCCAGGGAGCGATGTCGATATAATCCTGAATGGAGCGCTCCGGATGCTCTATCATCAGGTGCACGTCCAGGGGGATGGAACTCTGCTTTTTCAGATCCCTGATGTAGCCCGGGCCGAAGGTCAGGTTGGGCACGAAGTTCCCGTCCATCACATCGAGGTGGAGCAGGTCCACGAGGCCGCTGTCGAAGGTCTTCACCCGCATGCCCATGGTCGTCAGGTCGGACGCTATGATGGAAGGCGATATCAGCATTTTTTTCTCTTTAGTCGACATTGATGGTCATATCATCCACGCGTTTTTTGTCGCGTCGGAACGTAACCGTCGCGTTGCCTTCGCGCCTGAAGACGAAAAGGATCTTCTGGCCGGGGCCTGCCTTCTTCGAGAAGCGGATCCTCCTGGAGCGTCCGTCTTCAACGTAGGCCTCGTAGAGTCCCTGAGGCTCGTCATTCGGAATCTGGAATTCTATTTTTTCATATGCGGCGTAGGGGTGCTTGTCAAGCTTGTTGTAGCTCACCTGAACGGTGCAGGTGCCCCCTTTCTGAACCGCAGCTCCCCCGGCAGGGGTTTGCGACACTACAAGGCCGCTCTTCGCGGGATCGTCAGTGGCGACGATTTCCTCGACGACAGTGAGGCCCTTGGCCCTGAGCAGGTCGAAGCAGAGCTCTATGGACTGGCCCCTGACATCCGGCATGATCGCGTTTCCGGCGACCTTGCCGGTCGAGACTAAAAGGTTGATCTTCCGGTCGGGCCTCACCTTTTCGCCGGCCCGGGGACTCTGGTCGATCACGACGTTGTCGGCGATTTTATCAGAAGGTATGTAGGATATGACGCCGGTGCCGAGCGACAGGGTCCGGTCATGGCGGTGTATGTTTTTCAGGTTGTTCAGCGCCAGGGGGAGCTCCTTGCCGGCGAGGTTCGGCACGTCGATATAATACTCCGACCTGCTCACCAGGAGCTTGATCCTGCTGTTTTCGGGAACGACCTTTCCCTTTTTCGGATACTGGGAGAGTATCGTGCCGTCATCGATGTCGGCAATGTCCTT
>CAZZHU010000073.1:0-9057 GCA_964654045.1 uncultured Leptospirales bacterium | reverse complement strand
CCTTGAATTTTACTTCAGGCTTGATCCCTTTCCGGACAAGGCTGTTGTAGATTTCCACGAACTGCTTGCCTTCGACATCGGGAACGACGACCTCGCGCTCGGGCTTGGTCAGAAAGATCAGCATGATCGTCGAAACGACAAGAAAGAGCGTGAAGCCGAGGAAAAAAATAACCGTAATGCGGCCGATGGAGCCGAAATACTTGAATTTCTCTTCGCGGGGTTTGTCTTTATCAGTCATGATCTCTCTCTCGAAATCTGGTTTACGCTGCTTACAGGCCGGGTTCCGCATCGTCACGAATTATGTCCTGTCTGGACCATGACCGGCGCTGAACCTGAATGGGGGCACAGATGAGTCTTTTTGTCGTTGAATGGGTATTTGTCAATTAAAAAAAGGAAATAATAACCTCGCTTCAGGCATCGATTTCTGGCGCCCATCTACAACTGTAGACCTCACCCCCTAACCCCCTCTCCTTGTGAGAGGGGGTTAGGGAGTCAATTTTCTCAGACTCCCCTCTCCATTTCATGGAGAGGGGTCGGGGGTGAGGATATTATGGGCGCGCCAGAAGCGGGGTAAGGGTATTTTCGATAATGGGCTCGCAGGATGGCTCCAGGCCTGAAATCAGTCTCCTGCAATTCTACGCCATTCCCCATTCCTGTGAATGTAACAGGGAAGACACAGAAAAACTTTAGAATTGCATTGTTTTAAACGACAATATAGATAGCACGTCTAATGCTTATTTTTCCACCTTTCAATGGTACGTACCTATGGATAGCGAAATAAAGATTCTGTTCATGTCGGATATTCACCTCGGAATGAGGAACAATGAAATCCATGTCCCCGATTACGCCCGGGTGAACACGTTTAAACGTATCGCGGCCATAGCCCGGGGGCATGATATTTTCCTGATCGGCGGGGACCTCATCGAGGGAAAATCCATCGGGAATGACACCATTGAAATGATTAAAACGGAATTCAGGAACCTGAGGAGCGCGGGAACGGAAATAGTGTATACGCCGGGAACGGGGGAGCTCAACGACAGGGACGTCATCATGCCCACCGTTCTCGATTTTAACGCGTCATGCCTTTTTTCGAGCACCATGACCGCGACGCCGTACCTTTACATGAAGGACGGCCAGAAGGTCTATGTCTACGGCCTGTCGGGGAGCCTGGGATACGACATCTCGAAAATAAAAAAAATATCGGATGAGGGTTTCCATATCGGCCTGTTCCATGTCGATTTTGATTTTGATAATGAAAAAAACGATTACCTGGTATACCGCCTGCAGAAGAATGACATCAAGACGCTGGGCCTTGACTTCTACGCCTTCGGCTTCTGCCACAGTTTTAAAATGTTCAAGATCATGGACCGCATTATCGGGGTGTGCCCCGGAAGCCCCGAGGCGACGTCATTCGATGAACCGGGCGACCGCTATGTCATTTCCATCGTCATCAAGGATAACAGACTCTACCAGATCAAGCGTCTCACTGTGAATTCCATGAGGCTGTATCGTAACCATGTGGATTGTACCGACCTGGTGACGATGGGTCCCATCAAGGAACTGCTGGAGGACAACAAGTCAAAGAAGACGATCCAGCAGGTTATCCTGACCGGGGGCCGGGACTTCGTCCTGCGACAGTATGAGCTCCAGAAATACAAGAATGAATTTTTCAGGGTGGATATTATTGATCAGAGCGTGCCGTCGATTGACTCCCTGATAGAGGAGTTCCAATACGAGAATTCACTGCGGGGGGAATTTTACAAAATCATAAAAGAACAGATTGACCAGAATGGTTTGCCCTATGATATTGATAAAGGAGACCTTGCCGCGTCCCTGAATAAGATCACCCGTGACGGGTTTAAAAACCTGGAGGACTGGCTGTGCAATTTATAAAGTGCATGGTATACAAGCACGGAATTTTCGATAACCGTGTCATAAATTTCAGCGATCGCCTGACCATCGTCTACGGCAAAAACGGTTCCGGCAAGAGCCTGCTGGCGCGGAGCATGGTGGATGTCCTGTGGGGAAAATTTTCCGACCGGAAGCTCCTGGGCGACGACGTGTGGAATTCGCTTTACCTGGATCTTTTTTTCTCGCTTTCGGATAACGGATACTACCGCATATGCACCACCAGCGATAAAAATTACCGTATACAATACATCCATAACAACGCTGAAAAGATAATCTACTCCGAGTCAAAGTCGGAAGGCCAGGGCGGGAACAGGGTCCAGAATTACCTGGATGACGATTTTGAAAGCAGGATGTTCCTGGAATTTTTGAACAGAATTGACTGTGCCGCGTTTGTCAGTTCATCCTTCGTTGCGTCTTCATCCGATATCCCCAGGGACTCGTTCATCGAACTGCCGGTCCTCAAACGGATCATACTGGATGAAAATACCGGCTTTTATAATCAATACCTCAACATGAACAGAACCTTTGAGCGGGGCGTGTCGGACGACGGCAGCCTTCCTCCGGAAGTGTCCCGGCTGGAAGATAAAAAGCGTGACCTTGAAAAGAAAATCCAGATAATGGACATCAGCGATTCGCGGCACGATAAGCTCCGGCGGGAAAAAAACACGATACAGCGCGAAGTGGACGAGTTGAACAGTTCCCTCAATTCGCTCAACAGCCAGAAGGAGATACTGAACAAGATAATCGAAAACCTCCACAAGGTGGAAGAACTGAAGGATGAATTTGAGGACATAAAGGATGAGATCCAGAAGGAGCAGCAGAAGATCAAGTCGATGACCGATATGAAAACAGAGCTGGACACCTTGTTTCCCCAGTTCAGCGAAATCGACATAACCGACAGCACCAACCTCGACCGTCTCCAGGAGGTTTTTAACGACATCAGGAATCTTAATGAAAAGATCGATAATTATTATTTCAAAAGGGAGCAGAAGAGAAGAAGGTTGAAGAGAGCCGCCATCGGTGTAACCGCCGTCGCCCTTGCCGCCCTTGCCGCCGTACTTGTTAAAAACGGATTTAACATTTTCAAGGACCCGTACATCCTGATCGGTATACCGGGGGTGGCATGTATCGCCAATGCCGCCATCGCGGTCAGCATGAGGATGGTCAGGCGCGACAGCGATCTGCAGAAGCTGGAAGAGGAAAAGAAGCGGTTCAGGGAACGGATCACAATCCTCATGGAAAAGAGCAAGGTCGTCCTTGAAGACTACAAGCTCACCGAAATCTATGAGCTCCTGCTCCAGTATTTCGAGGATTACGTCAATTACACAGAGCGGAAAAAGGACCTGGCCCTGATCAAGAGCTCCCTGAAAGAAGAAGAGTACATGGTGCAGATACAGAAGAAGCTGGACGAGCTGAAAAAGGAAGAGGAGATCATCAAGAACGAAATACACACCAGCATAGACACCCTGAACATCGTGGATGACATTGAAAACGAAACGAGCAAGATCGAGGACCTGATCGGGAATATCGGCATTGAGGTGGGTATCATAAAGGAAAAGATCGAAACAAAGGAGCGGATCCTCCAGCAGATCGATAACGAATTTCTGGAGGCTTCGGGCAACAGCGGCGCCATGAACGCCGTCATCGAGGAAAAAAACGGCCTTGACCGGATACTGAAGAAATGGAAAATAAACAGGAATTCCATGGAATTCATCACGCGGATGCTGACGCGCGCCGTTGAGCGCAGCGAGGAGAAGCAGCTGCGGAAGCTCCTGGACGGCACCCTGGAAAAGTTTAACCACCTGACCGGGAACCAGTACATCACCAAGATCGATGACACCGCTGTTTTACAGATGATGACAGAGAACAGGATCGCGGAAGAGATGACGCCGCCGGTCATCCATGCCCTGATGCTGTCCCTTAAATTCACGCTTTCGGATTTTATCATAAACGAGAATGCCGCGATCCCATTATTGATTGACGAACCATTCCAGTTTATGGATGATGAACGATGCAACCGGTTCAGGGACCTGGTGTCGTATATTTCGAACAAGCGGCAGGTGATCATATTCACCCACCAGAGCGACAAGCGGAACTGGGGCAACTTCGTAGAACTTTGAGAAGCGATGGATAAGAACGGCCAACTCACATTTTCCGATGATCCGATCCTGAACGGCATCAATGAAGTATATCAGTTTATCGAGAAAGGAGAATTTGGATCAGCGGTCGCGAAGATAGATGAGCTGATGGATATCGACGCCGATTACCCGGGCCTTATCGAATCGTACCGTGTGGCGAAATTCTGGAACAACCGGGAAAAGGAGATCAAGACCCTCGAGGAGGGGAAGGATACCGCCGAGTACCTGATGGGCCAGTGGGAGGTCTTCAACGAGTACGCGGAAGCCAAGAACATGGTCTCCTCGTCGGCCTTCAGGTACGCCATGCGGTATATTTTCATCAAGGCTGCCGACAATTACAAGTTCGCCTTCCGGGAGCAGCAGGATACCTCGAGTAATTTTCAATTTCTGCTGAACCTCGGGGACTGTTTTCTGCGGCTGGAGGAATACAAGCTGGCGATCGAGACCCTCGAGTACGCCAAGGGCTCCTACAAGAGCAACGCCAGGCTCCTGGCAATCCTCGGGGAGGCGTATTTTCATTCCGGCGAAACGTCAAAGAGCCTTCTCAGCTTCCGGGAGGCTTTTTCCATCGACCCTGCCGAAATCGACCTGACGATTTTAAAGGCAAAACCGATCCTGGAGCTTGTCGAAATCGTCAAGAAGGAACGGGCCGACTTCAAGGACATCGCCGAATGGATGCCCATCTATGGCTTCATTCATGACATTTTCTACGTCAAGCGGAACCTGAGCGCCCACCAGGTTGAAGGGATACAGAAGGACATCTATAACCTCGAGCTGACCTACCAGAAGATGAACAAAGGCCAGGTGGAAAGCTCTAATATCATGCCCCGCCTGATCAACAAGTACCTCTGGCTGCTGGATTATTACAGCCTCCAGAGCTACAATTTCGATACCGTCTCCCAGATCCGGGACCGCCTGCTGAACATGCACCGGGAGCTTTTCCAGGAATATTTCAGCAGGAAGAAGCAATGATCATTTCTTCAGCATCTCCCGTATGATTTCTGCAGCCCTGCGGAATCCGTCGCGATCAGCATCATCGGGCAGGTCCCTGCCGTTGTATTTTCCGCATATAAGCCTGAACAGTTCTTTATGATCAAAAAGTTCATTTGTTTCACCGGCGGCCTTGAGGAGAGCCTCCGCGGCGTGGTAGCGGACCAGGTAGTCATCGTCGGAAAGGGCTTCGAATATGACCGATTCGAATTCAGGCGTGATGATATCCGTTATCGGCCTTGGTCCTCCGGAGGCATCGATGGCGATCTTCAGGTTCACCAGGGCATCGATCCGTTCCCACCATCCGAGGGACCGGTTTTCCACAATGGACCGCAGGGCGGCAACGGCATCAGCGCTTTTCCCCATGGTCAGGATGTTCCTGGCAATATTACCCGTGCCGGACAGTCCCGGCCGTGATGCCAGCACCTCGTCGAGGGCCTTCCGGCATTCCCCGGTGCCAAGGAGCTCGGCAGCCCTGCCGAGGTAGGGGTCGTATCCTTGCCTGATCCGCTCCGCCACGATGCGTGCCGCAGCGTCACGCTCTTCCGGAGCCAGGTCCGCCATGGCAGAGTCGACCTCCTGGAGGCTCGGCCCGTCATGCCACTCCATGTAGGGGTCCCGCTTCGTGTCAAAGACCCTGATGAGACGGTCGATGGTCATTGCCATTACCTCGTGTCATTTCAGCTATGTCATGGTCCCTTCCGGGACAAAAGAAAAAGCCGCGCTTCCTCCGGCGTGAGACGCCTGAGGGTCTCTTCGTCCTCGCTCCCGTTGATATAATAATCATGGGTCATGTCATATCGGTACAACCGGTTACAGAAGGGACATTGCTTGACATGATGATTTTCACTGCCAGGGGCCCCGAGATCCTGGGCCGGGACCAGCTCCTTTGCCGCGTCAGGGAGGAAGACGCTTCCTTCATCCCATCCGAATTTCACGAATGATGTTTCGAGGTCTTTCAGGTTTTTACATATCCTGCATTCTGAAACCGGTATGTGCCGCGGACTCTCTTCCATGGTTCGAATCCTGTCAATGGTCCTTGACAATGCCATCGATAACGTCATTTACCTTCGGGTGCCATTCCGGCGGGCAGGTGACGACGATGTCCCGGTTCTCGCTCCCCTCCCGGCGGAAATAGGCGCGGACGCTGTAACCCGGAGGTGTGTTGCACAGGGTGATCCAGGCACCGAACCAGTTGGGGCCCGATCCGTCATCGTGAAAAGTTGCGTTGACGGTAACGAGATCGCCGAGACGGCCCTGCTCGATCCCGTCGCTCCGCGACCATTCCGGGCAGACATCGGCGTCCGGCAGGGGGGGCATCTGCAGAAACACCGAGGCTATGGCGTGGAGATGGCGGCAGATGGTCAGCAGGTGGTCTCTGTTCCTGTAATCGAAACCCGTCATGGAGGAACGCCTGAAGATGAGCTCCGCTGATTTGTCGAATTCTTTTTTCAGCGTGTTGAAATACCTGCGCGTCCCGTCCTCCATTGTTATCTGGACCAGGTGCGACGCCGGGTAGACCGTGCTGATGAGCCCCTTGACGGTTTTCCGCTCGACAACGGCGCCGTTTTCGTTTGTGATCTCGGTGACAGTCACGTCGCCGCCATTCTGCTCAATGATAACCGTTGTCCCGGTCCAGCCGGTGTCCTTGTCAAAGGTTTTGTTTGTGCCGGAATGCCTGATGTCCGGATAATCGGTCGTCATGGGGGCCATCACATCTTAACGCCCGCGGCAAATTTCGTCAGCGTGTAGGAGTAGTACGCGAACAGGGCCGTGCTGGCAATGAGGGCCAGGTAAAAAAAGATTTTTTTCATGATGATGATTTCACGGACCTCGACGACGAGGAGCCAGGCAATGTAAACCAGGGCCGTTACGAGGCCCGCGCCCAGCACAATACCGAAGGCCCTGAGGCCTATTCTGCCGATGAAGCGAAAGCCCAAAACGGAGAAATCAAGGGCTTCCCTGCCGGTGTATGACCCGATGGCGACCGCTATCAGGGGGGACAGGATGATGCCCAGGAAAAATCCGCCGGAAATGGATATGAACTGGAAGGCCCCGGTGAAGCGCCACAGCTCCTTCGAGGAAAGGTCGAAGGAGAGAAAGAGGATTGCGTAAAGAAGATAGGGAGCCATGAAGGCCAGGGGCAGTTCCCATAGAGGCCGCGCGCTGTTCCTGTGGGATATCAAGATGGCGCCGAGGGCGACGATGTAGAAAACCAGGCCGCACACAGCCATGAGCCTTTTCCAGTAGGCTGTCTGGATCAGAAAGAGGTCCCTGGAGACGGCCATGGCGATATAGCCGCCTATAAGAAATACGGCAAAAAAAACTCTAAGCACTGTGTCTAAATATTTAATCATGACATGCACCGGACCCTGCCGTGGATTAGTGTCGATGCTCTCTAAAATTGACCGGGACCTCGATGTTCCAGTTTGACGGCATTCATTAATAACAATTCAATCATGAGATAAATTCAACAATTTTTTAAAAATAGTATGATTCGCAAATAGTCATTGGTCTTAATAAGAGTGCACGAACTGTCCGCCCGGAAACCGTTTAATCACGAACAGCGGGATTGATACTTTGAACCCGAGACCTGATTATCCATGCGGAAAGAACAATGAATCAAATTTTTGCGCAAAAAAAAGCGGCGATTTGCATCGCCGCTTTTCGGTGTCTCTGATAAATCAGGCTTACTTCTTGCCCTGGGCTTCTTTCGCGCCCGCGATCAGCGTGTCAACGACGGTCGGATCGGCGAGGGTCGAGGTGTCGCCCATGCCGCTCTTGTCGAAGTCGCTGGCCGCGATCTTCTTCAGGATCCGCCGCATGATCTTGCCTGAACGGGTCTTGGGAAGAACGTCCGCCCACTGGATGATGTCCGGTGTGGCGATGGGGCCGATCTCCTTGCGGACTGTCGCAATGAGCTCTTTCTTGAGGTCGTCGGATTTCGCAATGCCGGATTTCAGCGTTACGAACGCGTAGATCGACTGGCCCTTGATCGGGTGCGGATAACCGACAACAGCGGACTCGGCGACATTCTTGTTGGAAACGAGGGCCGATTCGACTTCTGCGGTTCCCATCCGGTGTCCGGAAACGTTGATAACGTCGTCAACGCGGCCGGTGATCTGATAGTAGCCGTCTTTGTCGCGCTTGCAGCCGTCACCGGTGAAGTATTTTCCCGGGAACTGTGCGAAATAGGTGTCGAACATCCGCTTGGGATCTCCGTACACCCCTATCATCTGTCCGGGCCATGAACGGTTGATGCAGAGGTTGCCGGTGCAGACGCCTTCGAGCATTTTGCCTTCGTCATCGACGATGCTGGGCTCGACGCCGAAGAAGGGAACCGTCGCCATGGCGGGTTTGATGTCGATGGCGCCGGGGAGCGGGGTGATGAGGATGCCGCCGGTTTCGGTTTGCCACCAGGTATCAACGATCGGGCACTCGCCGCGGCCGATTTTCTGATAGTACCAGTTCCATGCTTCCGGGTTCAGGGGCTCGCCCACTGATCCGAGGAGCTGGAGGCTCTTGATATCGTGCTTTTCCACCCAGCTGTCGCCTTCTTTCGCGATGGCGCGGATGGCGGTCGGCGCGGTGTAGAAAATGTTGACCTTGTGTTTCTCGACAACCGCCCAGAAACGGCCCGGATCCGGGTAGTTGGGAACGCCTTCAAACATGACGGTCGTCGCGCCGTTGCAGAGAGGACCGTAGCAGATGTACGAGTGTCCGGTTACCCAGCCGATGTCAGCGGTACACCAGTAGATGTCGCCGTCATGGTAGTCGAAGATCATCTTGTGGGTGAAGGCGGTGAATACGAGGTATCCGCCGGTGCTGTGCATGGCGCCTTTCGGCTTTCCGGTTGATCCGGAGGTGTAGAGGATGAAGAGAGGATCATTCGCGTCTACTTGTTCCGGTTCGCATTTGGCGTCCACGTTCTTCATTTCCTCATGCCACCATTTGTCTACCTTCTCGTTCCAGGTGCACTTGATCTGGTCGCCGACCCGTTTCACCACGATGTGGTTTT
>CAZZHU010000072.1:0-20486 GCA_964654045.1 uncultured Leptospirales bacterium | reverse complement strand
AGAAGATAGTAATAAAAGGGATCGTCCTAAAAACCCCCCTAAATCCCCCGGAGGGGAACTTATATGATCAGAACGAGCAAGAAAAACCCCCCTCTGGGGGGTTTGGGGGGTATTCTGAGACAGCCCCTCCATCTGTGATTCAGGCATGTTTGCTTTGATATCCCAGAATCCGTTTGTCGAGCCGGGACCGCAGGATGAGTATCGTTGCTGCGAGGGCCTCAATAAAGCTTCACCAAGGACCTTGCACACGAAAAGAGTTAGCGCATTTCTATTTCCCTAAAGCTTTTTTTATCAGACCGATAATAATCATCAATACCCCGCCGCCCACACCGCCGCCGGCCACGCTCCCGGCAATGCTCCCGGCATCCATGCCGCCGCTGCCCGTGGCAACGCCGATTAGATTAAGCAGGAGGCCGCCCAGGCCGCCGCCCACGATACCGGCTATTGAATTGCCAAGGGTTCCCAGGGACTGATTTTTCAACAATGCCCCGGCAACATTTCCGCCAACCGCTCCGCTGATCAGCTGGATAATTAAAGGTAACCATCTTTCCATAACGAGCCCTCCTGTTATTATTTGATTTCGCCAGATACGGAACAGATTCGCGCATTACTTAATGCTTATCAATGCCATCGCTGAACTGTACGTCATCAACCGCGGACAACTATCATCATACGCGGATGTGATGCACTGTATTTATCAGTATTTGATGCCGCGGGGGAGTTTTTTCGCCTGGCTGACCCACTCCTCGACCTGCGAAAGGCCGGGAAGCTGTCTCACAAGCTTTTTCTTTTCATTTGCTTTTTTCATTGCTTCAAAAAGGTTATTGGCCTTTCTTTTAGAAAGCTCAACAACGCTGTCAACACCGGCCTCCTCCAGGAGATCGGCATACTCCCCGCCGACCCCCCTGATCCTGAAAAGATCTGAATGATTGACCCATTCAAGAACCAGTTTCTCCGATATGCCTGAATCCCTGCTTATCTGTTTCCTGCCGGCCGGGGCCGCGCCTTTTTTCAGGAGGTCGTTGGTCGACCTGACACCCGCCTTCCGTAATTTTACCGCATACACCGCGCCTATGCCTTCGATATCCTCAAGTTTAGCCATGGTAGTAACCTGCCTTGATGTAGTTTTTGAAAATCGGATTCACATAACATCAGTTGTCTGCTGCTTGATGAAAGGAAAAGATGACGCGCCAGGCAGCTGACACTACAAGAAGCACCATCCATGCATTTTAAGTTATACAGGATGAACATAAAAGTCAAAAAAATGTTGTAGAAACCGGATCAGGATCACGAGGCGGCAGGATCCTTAATGTCTGGACTGCTGCATGGGCCGGTTAAAAACCGCCCATGCCCGCTACATCAGCTTGATGACATGTACCGCCGTGGCCTTGAAGGAAGCGACCAGGTCCTTCCCCGCGCGGATATCCAGCCCTTCCATCGACCGGTTCGTTACATAGGCGACCAGGGTGAAACCGCACTCGAAGTAGATCTTCTGGAAGAGCCCCATGGGGATTATCTTCGCAACCCTGCCGCGGAAGGCGTTCCGTGCGCTCGTTTCCTGCTGCGAAGCGGAAAAGACGATGTTGTCCGGGTGGATGCAGAAGGTAACGGTGCTCCCGGTTTCCGCGTGCCCCACCGCCTCGATTGGCTCGCCGTTTACCGATACGGTGAACACGCCGCCGCCCGACCCGGCTACCCTCCCGGTGAGAATGGTCTCCGTGCCCATGAAGGACGCGACAAACTCGCTGGCCGGGTAGAGGGTGATCTCATTGGGGCTCCCGGCCTGGACTATGCTCCCGCCGTTCATCACGATGATCCGGTCTGCAAGGCGTATCGCCTCGCCCCGGTCGTGGGTCGCGAACACCGTCGTGATCCCCCGCTCCCGTATGATGCGGTCCAGGTCTGATATGAGCGACTCCCGGGAGGGCGCGTCCAGGGAGGAGAAGGGCTCGTCCATGAGGAGTATCTCCGGGTCCACGGCAAGGGCCCGGGCGATGCTCACCCGCTGGGCCTCGCCGCCCGAGAGGGCCCCTGCCCGCCGCTTCGCCAGCCGGCCGATCCCCAGGAGGTCCATGGCCTTCCCCGCCGCAGCCCTGATATCATCCCGCCCGGCGCCCCGCATCTTCAGCCCCGACGCGACATTATCGTATACCGACGCGCTGAAGAGGAGCGGCTCCTGGAAGACCATGGCCATCTTCCGTCTGAACTCATGGTTCGATCCGCCCGCCGGGACATCGTTCCCCCGGTACCGTATCACGCCCCGGTCGGACCGCACCAGGCGCATGAGCGACAGGAGGAGCGTTGACTTGCCCGCTCCGTTGGGGCCGATGAGAGAATAGACGCTTCCTTCCTCAAAGGAGAGGCCGGTCACGCTCAGCGCCGGCATGCCGTTCCTGATTACCAGCAGGTCCCGGATCTCTATAATGGGGCTGTTCATTTCGACCGCCTCTGCTGGATGGCGGTAAGGATATAATTCACCGTGAAGGCGAGGATGAGCAGGATTACGCCCAGGGCGATGGCAAGCTCGAAATTTCCCTTCCCCGTTTCCATGACCGTGGCGGTCGTGAGGACCCGGGTGTATCCCCTGATGTTGCCCCCCACCATGATGGAGGCGCCGATCTCGGATATGACGCCGCCGAACCCGGCCATGACCGCGGTGAGCAGGGGAAGCCGGGCCTCCTTCATGAGGAGCCACACCATCTGCCGCCGCGTGGCGCCCAGGGCGAGAACCTGCAGGCGCAGCTTGCCGGGAAGGCGCTGCATGGCCGCCAGCGATACGCCGGTTATGATGGGCGCGGCGATGACGACCTGCGCCAGCACCATGGCCGCCGGCGTATACATAAGCCCGAGGGCGCCCAGGGGACCGCTCCGCCAGATGAAGAGGGTGACGAAAAGGCCTACCACCACCGGCGGAAGGCCCATGCCCGTGTTGACCACGCTGATGATGAAGCGCTTGCCCGGAAAGCGGAGGAGCGCGATGGCGGTTCCCGCGGTTATGCCGATGAAGGTGCTGACAAGGGTGGCGGCCCCGGAAATCTTCAGGGACAGGAGCGTCACCTCCACCACCTCCGGGTCAAGGGACAGGATAAGACGAAAGGCCTGGATGGTTCCGTTTACGATCAGATCCATACTCTATTCCTTTTGTATCATCTATACCCTCATCCCCCGTCCCCTTCTCCCGGAGGGAGAAGGGGGGGCAGCCAATGTCAAACCCTCTCCCCGCGGGAGAGGCTCCCGACAGGATGTCGCAGTGCCGATCGCGGACAGGATGTCCAAAAAGCGATCGGCGTGCCCCGGAGGGGCGGGTGAGGGCATTTCACTTCACCGCGTCCGGAAAAAAGAGCACGGCACCGTATTTCCTGATGCCGAAGTCCTTTATCATCCTCTGCGTTTCCGGGGCGACCCAGAAATCGGCAAAGGCCCTGCCCCCCGCCGCGTTGATTTTCGGGAATTTTTTCGCGTTAGCCTCGATCACATGGTAAATATTCAGCAGGGCCCTGTCGCCTTCCACCAGCACAGTCACGTCGATCTTATTCTTACGGGAAAGATAGGTTGCCCGGTCACAGAGGGTATAGCCCTTTTTTTCCATGACCACGGCCAGGGTCTGGCCCATGCCGAGGCCCGTCTGCTGGTACCATTTTTCTTTTTCCGGGTTGATTCCCGCGTTCTTCCACAGCTTCTGTTCCATCACGTGGGTGCCGGACCTGTCGCCCCGCGACACGAAGAGGGCCTTCGACGCGGCTATCTTTTTGAAGGCATTCGCCGCTGACCTGAGCCCCCTGATCTTCGCGGGATCGTCCTTCGGACCCAGCACCACGAAATCGTTGTGCATGACAATGCGGCGGTTCACGCCGAAGCCCCGCTTCACAAACTTCTCTTCGGCGTCTTTGGAATGCACCAGGAGCACGTCCGCCTCGCCCCGCTCCCCCATGGCCATGGCCTGGCCCGATCCCACGGCGATGGTCTTTACCCTGAAGCCGCTCTTTTTCTCGAACACCGGTATCAGCGCGTCCAGGAGGCCGGTATCCTGGGTGCTGGTCGTGGTGGCGAAGATGATGTCCTTTTGCTTTGCATCGGCCGGGAAAACAGCCAGATACGCCATTGTTATAATAGAAAATAAAATCCGTATTAATCGATCCATAGGCACTCCTAAAAATAGCAGGTTATTAATAGTCTTGTTGCAAATCTTAATTTTCTGAAGGGGTTCAAGGGGCGAAGCCCCTTAAAAAGCCCCCTGCATCCCGACCAGTCGGGACCGCGAACGCAAGACGCCAGTTTCGCAACAAGACTAATGTTGAATAATTCATTTCATTTCTTCCGTCAATACTGAACACATCTGACTTATAAATCAATATTGTTTTTAATAATAAAAAGGGGTCCAGGGGGCGAAACCCCATAAAAAGCCACCGCATCCCGACCAGTCGGGACTGCGGGCGTGAGACGCCAATTTTGCAACAAATCTAACATGCATAATATATTACAAATAATTACAAGTCATAATATGTTACAAATTATTACAAATTATAACAAATTTTTATTGACACGTATGTTAATTTTAACATAAGTATCCAAAACAACATAATCAACATATATAAATAAAAATATATTTTTATAAGAATAAAACTGTAAGATAAACGGAGGAATCATGAAAAAAACAGCATATTGTCTATTTGCCCTCCTCATTGCTGTTGTATTCGGCATGTATCCACTATCCGCCCAGGACAACCCTGATGCCGGAAAAAAGGATGAAACAACAGTTGATGATAAAAAGGAAAAGGGCACAGAAGAAAAAACCGAGATAAAAAAAGAGGAAAAAACCGCAGAGGAGAAAGAAGCTGAATTAAAGAAAGAAGCTGAATTAAAGAAAAAAACAAGCGATTATACCCTCGGCGAAATAGTCGTGCGGTCAAAGGCGCTTGCCAGCGTGGAAGACGCGGCGCGCACAACGGAGCTTTCGGCGGAGAGCCTGAAGTCGCGTTCGGAGAAAACCCTTGACCAGGCCCTGCAGACCGTCCCCGGCATCAAGGTCTACCAGGGTAGAAAGGGGCAGATGAATTTCGACATGCACGGATTCCAGCACAGCACCGTGGCCATCCTGGTCGACGGCCTTCCCTTCGAGGAGATCTATGACGGCGGCGGCGGGGACATATCGCGGATACTCGTCATGAATGCTTCAAAAATAGTGGTAAACCGCGGGACCTCGTCGGCACTTTACGGACAGCGGGGAGCATTCGGCGCGGTCAACGTGGTAACAAAAAAACCGGAACGCGTCTTTTTTAACGGCGGCGTTGAAATCGACCAGTACGGCGGCTACAGCGTCAACGCGGCCGGCGGCGGCACCTACAAAAACTTTTACCTGCTCCTGGCCGCATCGACCATAAAAAGCAACAGCTATGAAATTTCGAAGCAGTTGGGACAGCGGGACCGGGTCAACTGGTTCAACAAACTCGTGCCGTGGTATGTATACGGTTATTCATTCCAGAGAGCCGCCCTTAATACGCTCATCCTCCCCGAATATGTAACAGACAGGGGCACCTGGAACCATACCGAATCCACCAAGTACTATGTATCAGGCAAGGCAGGGTATGCCATAACCAAGAATGTCGAGGTGGGTGTCTCCGCTTCATATTACCAGGGCTCATTTAACTTCAACGGTTTTGAGCCAAGCGCTTTCTCATCATACGCGGAAAACGGCTTATGGTCAAACCCGAGGGTAACTGCGACTTCAAGCAGTATGCTCCAGAACCGCGCATGGCAGTGGCCGAAAGACTACCGCATCAATGTCACACCGTACGTAAACCTTGAGTTCGGCGATTTTAACCTTCGGGCGATGTATTATTACACCAGGCAGGCGAACGTCCTGTACGGATGGACAAACCAGGCGGAGACCGCCATGTTTGACGGAGGCAAGGAATCGGAGCACGCCGAACAGAGCAACGGCTTTTATGTGTACCCGTCATACAAGTTCACCGACTGGAACAAACTGACGGCGGTCATCCACTACCGGTTCGACGAGTACAATGCCTTTAAAAAACGGATCCTTGCGTACGCTTCAGGAAACCCGACCTATCCCACCCCCTGGTTCATGACCGCACTGATGACGGCAAAATATGTCACCGTCGGCCTTGAAGACGAATTCAAGTTTAAAACCAATTACGGCGACGTGAAATTTTCGCTCGGCATATCCTATGACGCGCAGAAGCTCTCCCGCAACCAGGGAAGCAGGTACACGCCATACTACGCTACAGAAGACGTTACCGGGTGGCTCAATTCCCGCGCGCCCATACAGGAAACCTCGGATATATGGGGCACCGGAGACTCCTTCGACCCGGTCGTGGCAGCGCTGTATGAACCGATCAAGGAAATGCTGAAGATACGGGCTACCTTCTCACGCAAGGTGAAGTTCCCCACGCTCCATGAGTATTCAGACACGGGTGATGTGGTTGAGAGATATTTCGCATCCACCTCAACACAGTTGTTTGTCCCCTTCGTCCTCAAACTGGCCCAGATCAAACCCGAGATCGCGTACAATGCCAGCGCCGGTTACGAGCTCAGCTTTCTTGAGAAAGCGCTGACCTGGAGGCAGGATTACTTTTACGCATATTACGAAGACAAGATCGTGAGCATCGGCGATCCGAACTCCGCCGTGGGCAACAAGCGATGGACAAACATCAGGGGATCGGAAGTGCACGGCCTGGAAAGCACCGTCGGCTCCACCATCGGCTCAAAATGGCTGAAAGTGCTGGAGATGAACCTCTCCCTGAGCCACGTGTTCACATCGGCAAAGGACCGCCTCGGCTCCCATGCCGTACAGGGAGAGCGCGTCAAGGAGGTGCCCATGCACCAGATCATCCCGCAGTGCAAGCTGGATTTCATTTCCGGCACCTCCCTCAACCTCTGGGGCAACAGCATGATAAACCAGATCGTGTATGTACAGAGGATTCCGATCACCTCGACGACGGTGCAGACCCCCTACTCGTCACAGGTATACGGCAGGAAGAAACTCCATGATACATTCATGCTGAACATCAAGGTTTCCCAGCGCATCGTGGACCACTTCGACCTGTGGGTCATGTGCAAAAACGTAACGGACGACTACAACTCGGATCCCTTCAACCCGGGCCCGGGCAGGACCTGGTATTTCGGAGGAGATGCTGAATTTTAATGATTGAACATATGAATCTCGAAGAGACTGTCTCAAAAACCCCCCAGCCCCCCAGCGGGGGGTTTTTATCAATAACCGCGAAGCCCCCCTCCGGGGGATTCAGGGGGTTTGTGGGAGTACCCCGTTTCATTAATCCAATAAACCATGACAGGCACATATCATGATACAAAAAAAACAATTGATTACTTTTCTACTTTTGTTCTTCATCGTTTCTTTTATGAGCTGCGGAAAAGACCTGGCGCAGATCATGACCGTGACCGGCGCGACACCGCTGGCCCTCCAGGAATCCGTTCCGTCCGGTCTGTCTCTCCAGATCTCCGGTCTCGTAAAAAAGGAATACAACTTATCGTCATACACCCTGAACAAGTTCGCCACTGCCAGGATCCGGACCAGGGAGGTCTCGGCCGGGGGGGAATTTGAAGGAACGTATGTGTATACCGGTATCCCGATGTACAACATCCTGGAAGGGGTGACGCCGCAAAAACCGAAAACCGCCGCCTTCGACAGGCCCCTCGATATCGCGGTCGTGTTCCATTCACGCTCAGGGAAAAAGGCGCGTTTCAGCTACGGCGAGCTCATCATGACGGACGACCGGCATCCCTTCACCCTGGCCTTCCACCGCCGCCAGGTGCTTCCGAGCAAGGACCCCCAGAAATATACAAAGAACAAATACAGGGAAAACATCAAGGGGCTCCGACTCATCTGCCCCCGGGACCCGGATACATCGCGATACCTCGATGACGTGACGCAGATAAAGCTTGTGGTGCTGACCACGCCGGACGACAAGCTGCCCGTCATGAAGAAAGGCGCAAAATGCGGGTCCACGGGGATAACCGGCATTGACGGAACAGCCGCGAAGGCCGTGACCCTCAACGGCGTCAGGGAACAGACGGCCTCCGGATGGGTGCGCATCGGCCACGGCCAGGGATACAAGGGCATTTCGACGGCCGCCGGGTACAGCCTGCGCTCTTTTCTGAAAAACAATTTCAAGGATAGCGGCCCCGATGATTTCTTCGTCTTCGTGGCCTGCGACGGATACCGAGTCCTGATGTCAGGCAGGGAGATATTCCTCTCCGGCGACGGCGCGTCGTACATGATCCTGAAAGAGATCGATGGGAAAAAACCGACCGGAAATTACATGCTGGCCCCGGTGGATGACTATTTCGTCGACAGGGACGTGTGGGGCCTAACCCACGTCGTCATCATCAGGGATTTCAAATAGATTACGGAGGACCGTATGTTCACTACCAACAACCACATATATTTATACATCGCGGCGGGGGTCTTCGCCCTTTCTTCGCTGCTCTATTGTTTTAAAAAGAAAACCGCGAGCCTTGCCGTACTCGCGGCGGGGTTTCTCCTGTACACCCTGTATCTCGCTGGAAGGGGTTGGATAGCCGGCACGTTTCTCCCCAACCCCCTGGTCGAAGGGCCCTTCATGCTTCCCTGGTGCCTGGCCGTTATCTCGATAATCATGGCCTTGAAGAAAAACGAAAACTGGGGGCTTATCCTTATCCCCCTGCTCCTCTCCGTCTGTTTTGCCGCGTGGTACGCCAAGGGAATCATTCCACCCACGCCGAACAAACTCACGCTCTGGGCAATCTCCTTTTTCACGTTCGAGCTTTTCGCCCATGCCTGCTTCTACTGCGGCGCGCTCTACGCGGCGGCCCTGCTGGCGGGACGGGACAGCACGGACACCTTTAACGATTTCATGGTCTGGGGGTTCGTCCTCTACTCGGTGGCCCAGGTGACCGGCGCGGTCTGGTGCTTCCTGGGATGGGGCAATACCTTCCAGTGGGGGTCCCGCCACATGGGCTCGACCGCGCTCTGGCTCATCTTCGCGGCATACCTCCACCTGCGCTTCATCCCCGGCTGGAACGGGAGACGCCGCGCCTGGTACGCCATCGCCGCGGCGCTCATCGTACTGGCGGTATCGAACAGCTCGTACCTGCATGAAAACAGCTTTCCCAGGATTGGAGGATGACATGATAAAAAAACTATGGGATCTTCTCGGCGACATCAGGGTTTCCTTCTGGCTTTTGATGGCCGGGGCCACGCTTTTTTTCACGGGAATGCTGTACAGCACCTTTGACTATTCATATTTCAAGGCAATGAATGAACTTCGCATCCAGGACTGGCTGGCACGGCAGCTTGCCTCGCGCCCGGAAGCCAACTGGTGGCTGCCGCTCCTGCTTGTCATCCTTGCGCTCCTGGGGGTCAACACGGTCATCTGCACCATCAACCGCCTCAGGGAGCTGGCGTCCGGTTCAACTAAAAAAGATTACCGCTTTGTTCTTACGCTTTTCCCGTCAATCGTGCACATACTTTTCATAGCGGTCATGCTCGGCCACGCGGTAACCATCACCATGGGATCCTGGACCAGGATCCCCCTCACGGAAGGCGCGGAAGTCGTGATCGATTCATCGCTGCCGCCACTGACCGTAACCGGGATAAAGGACACCTACTTTCCGGAGGGGTCACGCCTCGCGAAAAGGATCATGCAGACAGAAGTGACCCTGGCGGACAGGAACGTCGGCGAAATACGCGTATCCTACCTTGAGTCGGTCAGGTATCACGGTTTTCGTCTTCACCTCGACATGGTGAAACAAAAACAGGGGCTCGCGCATATCTACCGCCACGCGCAAATCGCTGATAAGAACGAAACCTGCAACAGGTCGGAAACATTCCGGTCAAGGGAGAGAAAGCGGGAACCGGCCCAGATGATCCAGCTGCTGGTCATTTCCGATCCCGGCCTGCCGGTCATCATCACCGGCTTCACCCTCATCCTGGTCATCATGACCTGGTATTTCATCGAGACACTGAGAAAACGCAACGGTACAGGATAGGCGGACACAGGAGCTTGATTTCATGCAAATGAAAATTTTCAAGTTTAATATTCATGGTCATTTTTCACAGTCATAAAAATGATCTGCTAAAGGAAAAAGAACCGATATGCGAATTATACTGAATATTCTTCTTATTGTTATTTGCGCCGCCTGCAGTGCCGTTGCCGCGCCCGGTCAGACGAAAACAGGCAAGTTTTACATTGTCGGCATGGGGACCGCGCCCGATCTTATCAGCATACGCGCAGTCAATGTCATCAAGAAGGCGGACATTGTCCTTGTTGAAAGCGATCAGGACAGGGAAGCGTGGAAGGATTACATCAGGGGGAAAGAGGTGTGGTACCGCACCGTCGGGCTGCGCATCATGTACGGCGCCGACCCGTCAACAATACGGGACCCGAAGAAGCGGGCAAAGGCCGAGCTGGGCATTAAAGCCAGGAGGATCCTTGTTGACCGTGTGACGTCCGCCATCCGCGCCGGAAAAACAGTGGCCGATCTGCAGAGCGGCGACCCCATGATATTCGGTCTCACGTTCATGCTCGAGATGCTTCCGAAAGACATACCCGCCGAGGTCGTGCCCGGAATCGGCTCATTCCAGGCGGCCAGCGCCGCGGTTAAGATGAGCCCGACATTCGGATACGATACAAGCGCCGTAATACTTACCATGGATGACTGGAAGGGCAGGGTAGACATGAATGAAAAGCTCATGGCTGCCGGAAGCAGCCTTGTCGTGTACACCATGCTGCTTGATTATCCCCGATTTTTTTCCCAGCTCAAACGACATTATCCTGAAGATACCCCGGTCGCCGTCGTGAATAATGCCGGGGGCCGGGATACGCAGAAAGTGATACACAGCACTGTCGGTACGTTTCTGAAGGAAGTGGATTACAGGAACCTTCCGGCAGCGA
Source organism: uncultured Leptospirales bacterium (assembly GCA_964654045.1). Taxonomy (GTDB): domain Bacteria; phylum Spirochaetota; class UBA4802; order UBA4802; family UBA5550; genus RBG-16-49-21. The sequence continues at coordinate 9,570 of CAZZHU010000072.1, read as the reverse complement.
GTCACATCCTTCTCATCGGAAAATTCCTGAAGGTGGGACAGATCCGTAAGGATCATGTACCGGAGATCACGCCCGGACACCCCCCTGTTAAGGTGGAATGAATCTCAATGGTTTCCCGATTCCGTTACCTATCACGGATTTCGAGGGAAAAATATTGACGCAGCCCGGATACTACCCGATTCATGACCGAACAATGTTATTCGATTTTTTCCATGGACAAATCCAGCATGCTGCGTATCAATAAAAAACCCGTCGCGTCTCGAACTATCACACCCGGAGGACGCCATGAAAAATAAATCCCGCATTCCGCCGTCCCTGCTTTGTTTATCGCTATTACTCATTTCCGTTTACGGCAACACGAACAATGCCGCCGCCGGCCAGGATACAATCTGGAAATTCGCCGTCATCAGCGATACCCAGGGCGACAACAGGATAGCAAATGACAGAACCTGCATTAATGAAAAAATTCTCAGCTCTATTGCCGCGGATATCGCGGCAGAAAAGCCGGACCTCGTGCTGGTTTCCGGCGACCTTGTAAACGGCTGGATTAAAAATGGAGGCACGGATTACGCGTTCCAGTATGCGAACTGGAAGAAAGCCATGAAGCCGGTTTCCAGCATGGGGATTCCAATACTTGCCGTCCGGGGCAACCACGACAGCGGGCCGGAACGCCTGGCCCTCCCCCCGCTGCCGCAGCATCTTGAGCCCCGGCCCGGATCGCTGATCCGGCTGGAACAGGAATATAAAAAAGCGATTATCGGATCATACATCCCCCGGAACGGACCTGAAAAAGAGAAGGGCCTCACATACGCCTATGTTCATAAAAACGCCTGCGTCATCGCCCTGGACCAGTATTCGGGAGGGCAGCATAGGGTCAACCAGGAATGGCTTGACCGTCAATTATCGCGGAACACGCAGGTTCATCTTTTTGTCTTCGGCCATGAGCCTGCGTTTGAAGCAAACCACAAGGACAATCTTTCATTTTACCCAGATCGGCGCGATCGATTCTGGGACAGCATCGGAAAGGCCGGAGGTAGGATTTATTTTTGCGGGCATGACCATTTTTATAACCGCGCATTGATACCGGACGGCAATGGCAACCCCCTCCGGCAGATCATCGGGGGTACCGGCGGAGGAAGACTGCGGAAATGGTCCGGTTTTTTTAAAGAACGCGGCAGGGCAAAATGTGAATATTACAACAATGATCATCACGGCTACATCCTGGTAACAATTGACGGACCGATGGTGAAAGTTGAATGGAAAGCGATCGTGGATATATCCGCCCGTAAATGGCGGGTCCTTGATACGTTTACCTATTCCGCGCCCGCGAAGCAGGGGAAAATTGCGCGATAAAGTCCCTGGAGAAACTCGAGTTCGTCGCGGCGCACCCTACAAATGAAAAGTCAAACCGTAATTCATTTTTTAAGTTAATTAATGGTTATTTTTTGTAATTATTTAAGATTTATTTTCTATTGACTTCATTAAAATGGTGATGATAATTTCAGTGACAAAAAATTACTAAAAGCTACTATTTTTCATCATAGTCCTTGACTATAAAGGCCATTTAAAATATTTTCCACTTAGCCGGGTTGTTGCCAAGATTCATCATGTCTTTTATCACAGCCCGGATGTTTGAATCATTACATCAATGGCAACGGTGGACAATGATTTTTATTGGTATTGACGACACTGACACCCTGAACTCCCGCGGCACCGGGCGACTTGCAAGGAATATCGCGGCGCTGCTCTCATCGGATTTCATCATCAAGGGAGTTGTGCGGCACCAGCTGCTTCAAGATCCGCGCGTGCCCTTCACCAGCCATAACAGCAGCGCCACCATTATCCTGCACGAAAAAAGCGCGACCGATCTCGGCGCGTTATTCAACAGGGTGAAGACCCTGATGCTCTCCGATTTCCAGGACGGCAGCGACCCGGGGCTCTGCGTCACACGCCGGATACCGGACGACGTAATAGAACACGGGCGCCAGGCCCAGAAACGCCTCGTCACCCAGAAAGAGGCGCGAGACCTCGCCCGGGCCCACGGCATAGCCCTGGAAGGCCTGGGTGGAACCGAGGACGGCGTTATCGGCGCCCTCGCCTCGGTGGGGCTCACCGCCACCGGCGAGGACGGGCGCTACCTCCTCACGGGCAGGGTCCGCGATCTGACCGGCCTCCTCCCGGTGGAAGAGGTACTGGAGGCGGGAGTGACCGAGGTCCGCACCATGGAAGGCGAAACCGTCACCTCCGGCATGATGATGTCCGACAAGATCAGGCCCGCGCGCCGGGGCGGCAGGCCCGTCGCCTACGTCGAATGGCGCGAGGACCACTGGGAGCCGCTGAAATTGAATTGAAATGATACAGATAAACGAATTATCATATGCATACCCCCAGCATGGCCGGGGAATCGGGCCCTTTGACTTTTCGATCAAGCCCGGGGAGATGCTGCACGTGACCGGCTCATCCGGGTGCGGCAAGAGCACCCTGGCCCGCTGCATCACGGGACTCATCCCCCATATTTACAACGGCGCCATGGAGGGCAGCGTCCGCATCGGCGGACTCGGCACCGCGGACACGCCGCTCTGGAAGCTCTCCGAGGCCGCCGGTTTCGTTTTCCAGAACCCGTCGATGCAGATGCTGGGGAATTCCGTGGAAGAAGAGATACTGATCGGCCTGGAGAACCTCGGCCTTGACAGGACAGCGATGCGGGACCGCATGGAGGAAGCCCTGGAGCGCTTCAGCCTCGGGGAATTCCGCGGACGCAAACCGCAGACTCTTTCCGGAGGCGAGCAGCAGAAGCTCGCCCTGGCGGCCATCACGGCGCGGCGGCCGCCGGTGCTGATCCTGGACGAGCCCCTTTCGATGCTCGATGTAACGGCCGCGACGGAACTTGCCGGCTATCTTTCGGAGCTGACCCGGGCGGGCGCAACCATCATTATTTTCGAGCACCGTTCGGATTACCTCGCGGGATTGCCGGGCATACGGGTGGCCGCCCTTGACAGGATCACGGTCCCCGGCCGGACCGCGACGCCCGGGCGCTGGGCCAGGGCCGCTTCCGGCGGGGACCGGGGCGCGCGGCTGGATGTGTCCGGCCTCGGCGTCCGGCTCGGCGGGAAGGACATCATCAGGAATCTTTCTTTCACCATAGAGCCCGGCGAGGTGACTGCCGTGGTCGGCAGGAACGGGTCCGGGAAAACCACCCTTGTCCGCGCCCTCGCCGGCCTGCAGAAACACGAGGGCTCCGTTTCCCTCGGCGGCGGCCGGCCCGATTTCGGCCAAGTGTACCAGAACGCCGACCTCCAGCTCTTCAACGCGTCGGTACGGGCCGAGGTCCTCTTCCGCGTGAAGGAGCCGGACATGGCGTGGTACGCCTGGCTCATGGAGACCCTCTGCCTGCGGCAGTACGAGGACACGCCGCCCCTCATACTGAGCGAGGGCGAAAAGAAGCGCGTGGCCCTGGCCACGGTGCTGATGCGCAAGGCGGCACACGGCATCCTCCTTGACGAGCCCTCTCTGGGACAGGACATCGCCCACAAGACAATGCTCATAGACATCTGCCGTGGCCTCGCCGCCCGGGGCAAAATCGTGCTCTTCACCACCCATGAGCTGCACCTGGCGGCCATGGCGGACCGCCTGGTACTCCTCGGCCCGGAGGGGATCGCGGCGGACGGGCCGCCGGAACAGGTCTTCAGCGACGCGGCGGCGTGGGAGCGGACCGGCATGTTCGTGCCCCCCTGGATATCCGACACCGGGCAGAAAGGCATCACGGCATGATGAAAGGCTTCACATACGGCATGACCCATACCATCACCATCGCGGAGCAATCGCCCCTCCGCAGGGTCGACCCGCGAACCAAGCTGGCCATCTGCCTGTGCGCTTCCCTGGCGGTCATGCTCCCCCTTGAAAAGCTACTTTTTTTCATCGCGGTCTACTGCCTGTTCCTCGCGTGGGCGCGGCTCCTCCCGGAGGCCGGCCGCCAGGCATGGAAGCTCAAGTGGATACTGGGGGTGCTTTTCCTGGTGGACTGGCTCGCGGTCTCCCTCGACCTCGCGGTGGTCGTGACGCTCAGGCTGGTCCTGATGGCCGGTGTGTTCGCCATGTTCTTTTCCACCACCACGCCGTCGGAGCTATGCCTCGCCCTGGTATGGCTGCGCGTGCCGTACCGGTACGCCTTCAGCATCAGCCTGTCATTCCAGACCGTGAGCGGCATCGACGCCGAATGGCGCGCCATCCTGGAGGCCCAGAGGGCGCGCGGCGCCTTCACGGCCCCTTCCGGGTGGCGGTACCTGGCCGAGCAGGTGCGCAACCTGGTGTGCCTCACCGTGCCCGCAGTGGTGCTGACCGCCCGGCGGGCCTGGTCCATGACCGAGGCGGCCTACGCGCGGGGTTTCGAGTCGCCCCACCGCCAATCCTACAACCGGCTTTCCATGGGAATGATCGACTGGGCCATACTTGCCGCGGCCTGCGCGCTGGCCGCGGTATTAATAATCTGGAGGTAAGCATCCATGAGCACTACACGACGCATCATCATCGCCATCGTCATCATCGTTGCCGTTGTCGCGGCCATCCTGGTCATCCAATCCTCCCGACGGGGCGGATACCTGTACCGCGCCTGCACGACCGGGGAGAAGGAATTTTCCGAAGGGTGCGTGCCGGTTTCCTCGGGAGGAAAGATCCTGGCGAACTTCTGCCAGAAGGATTCGGCGAGGCTCGCCAAAGCGGGTTTCCGCGATAAAGCCGAGAACAAGCTCCAGGAGGGATGGCTCCTCCGGGACGTGCTCTTATTGTACGTCAAAAAAGAAGAGATGTCGCCGGACACCATGGTGAGGGTCGCAAGCTCCAGCCGCGGCAAGAAGGCGGAACTCCGGTGGAAAGACATCGCCAATGCTGAGAATAAAATCCTGCTGGCCCTGTCACGGCAGGGGAGCCTGAAGCTGGTGTCCGCCATGAAGGACCTTGACACCAGGGAGCGCTGGGTGCAGGACATCGACAGCATCGAGATAGCGCGAAAGTGAAGGAGCGCTACTTTTCCACGTTCCAGCTCTTCCTGCTGGCCCTGTTCGCGGCCCTCATCGTGGTCGCGAAGATAGCCCTGCACCTGCCCCTGCAGCTTTCGGGGCATTCCGGCATATTCTGGATGGCCATCATCATCGTGGCCGCCCGCGTGGTGCCGAAACGGGGCGCCGCGAGCCTGGTGGGCCTCACGTCGGGGATCATGGCGGCCTTCCTGGGCATGGGCGACCTGGGGGGCCTGAACACCCTCCTCTCCTACACCATGGCCGGGGTCGGCGCGGACCTGGGCCTGCTCCTCCTGCGCGACCCGGAGAACTACGCCTGCGCCATGCTGGCCGGCGTGTTCGGGCACCTGTGCAAGTTCATGGTCAAGTGGATGTTCGGCATGATTGCCGGCGCGCCGGTGGGATTTGTCGCCCTGGGACTGGCCAAGGCATTGATCGGCTACTTGATCTTCGGCGCCCTGGGCGGGTTGCTGGGCGCCCTCACCCTCACGGCCCTCAGGAAGGCAGGATTCTTTACCTACCTGCTGGAAAAAAAGTAATCCATAAAAAAAATTCCTGGAAAAAGAATATACCAACAAATACTGACTAATTCTAACTTTTGTACATTTATTTGTATTTGACACAAAGTATCTGTATAATTGAGTTGTAATACTTAGTTATTCAGGAGGATTAATTGTCATGAAAAAGAAATTGTTGGTTTTTATGATGTTATTATTCATTTCACCAATGTTCAGCTGCGATGAGGATAAAGGTGATGAAACTGAAAACAATCTTATGAACTTAATATTTTTATTAGGGAATAAAACTCTGACTGTTAATGTCACATATGATGGTGTTTACACCACAGATGGAAGCAAACCGGGTACTCAATATGTTTTTGTTTATTTATATAATATTCGACCAACCTATACTAGATCTCCGGTGTGCGTTTATTCAGCAAAATCGGCTGAACCTGTTACCGATGTCACAAAAAAAAATCAGACCATAACGTTAACTGGAATATGGTCAGGTGATTATTACCTTATGGTGTTCTACGACTACAAGAGTGGGGATAATGCCGATAATCAAGGTGATTTCTATAGGTTATATAATAGTACTACCACTGGCACCAACTGCATTGGTTTAGCAACTACAGTAAGTATACCAAATGTTTCAACAATTGATATAACATTCGATAGTACTTATAACTTTCCATCAGGTGCAGGTGGTGGTGCAGGCGCAGTCTTTAATACTACCGGTTGCCCATAATTAAATATCCGACATATAACTAGTACGGATTAAATATGAAAAAAAAGGGGGGGCCATATGCTGTTATAAGGCAACATATTTAGGATCCCCCCCTTATTATGTAAATAGTTGATCGCATATGGTGTTACAACAGCTATTTTTAGCATATCTAGAAATATTATGTGTTATTCTGATGATTCTAATAAATAAAAAAAAATTCTCCTTAACATTCTTCATAATAACAATTATATTATCATCTATTCTTCTTCTATCTCACGATATTAATGCACAGCTATTGGCAGATAATAACATTACCGCGGGATTCGGCAAATCAAGCTTAAAAAAGGAGTCTACAGATTCTGTTCAACGAAAGAAAAAGCGCAGCGGCGTTTTCTCCGCCGGCGAGATCATTGTCACGGGCAAGGCAATCGCCAATATCAACTCCGCAGCAACCACCACGACAATAGACCAGGAGGGCATCCGGGACCGGGGCGAAAAGACACTGGACGATTCCCTGGAGACCGTGCCCGGCGTGGCCATCGAGCGCCACACCAAGGGCCACGTGCGCGCGAAGATCCGCGGTTTCGACCAGGACAAGATCGCGGTACTGATCGACGGCATCCCGGTGATCGACATCTATTCGACCGACACGGACCTTTCCGACATCCCGGTCATGAACGTTTCCCGAATCTACGTGAACCGGGGCGTGTCGTCGGCCCTCTACGGCACCAACGGCGCGATCGGGTCGATCAACGTCGTCACACGGAAGCCGACGCGGCTCTTCGCGGAAGTAAACGGAGAATACGGGCAATACAAAAGCGGGTCAGCCAGCTTCGCCCACGGCGCGCCCTTCGGAAAGTTCTATTACTGGATCACCGGGTCCTTCCATAATTCCGGAGGCTTCAAGCCTTCGGCGAAGCTCACCCGCGCGGAAAAGTTCAACTGGTATAAAAAATTCATAAGGCCCAACCTGTACGGCTTCACCTACGACCAGGTCACGATGCCGGCCCAGTACAGCTACCTTTTCGACGACGGCAAGTGGAACCACAACGAGTACCGCAAATACAACCTGGCGGCAAAGGCCGGGTATGAATTCAGCAAGCACGTGGACGCGGGCGTGGCCGCCCTGTTCCGCTACGGATCGGGAAAAACCAACACCTACGATAACAACTGCTTCAGCGACTACAAGCTCCAGAACCTCTGGTGGAAGGACCCGCTGTTCCAGGTTAATGACCAGGGCAGTGTCAAGAAGGCGGCCCTCAGGAACAGGTCCTTTGTGTGGCCGAAGAAATACCGCTATACCGTGTATCCCTACATCACCATTGATTATGACAAGCTCCTTGTCAGGGCAAACGTGTTTGTGTCCTATGATTACGCATCGCAAGTCGGATACGCGGACAACTGGCATATCTATGAAAAAGAGGCGCCCGCCGCGAGACCGAATGACGGAAGGTACAGCCCCGTTTATGATTACAAGACCTACATGTCCTATGGCGTGAATGTTTATCCCTCCTACCGGATCACGGAATGGAACCGCCTCAACCTGGGCGTTACCTGGCGCGAAGACCGCTTCACCCAGCAGCAGAAGGCCAAATCAATAATTGAGTCATGGCCCGTTGTCAGCGCGGGATTCGGATTGGGTAAGTACAAGGTGGCGTATCTTAAAGCATCGTTCCTCACTGTGGCGATCGAGGACGAGGTCAATATCAAGGACCGGCTGCGCCTTTCCGTCGGGATATCCTACGACGCGCAGAATTTTACCACGTTCAAAGCGCGCTACGCCAGCTACCCGGATTTTTACGGCCCCGCCTATATCGTACGCGACAAATCAGCTATCTGGGGGACGCGCGACTCCTTCAATCCCGTGGCCGGCATGGTTATAACGGCCGTTCCGGACCTGCTCGACCTGAAGATCGCCGGGTCCATGAAAACCCGCTTCCCCACCCTGGGCGAGTACGACAAGGTCGTGGCGCCCTGGTACGACCGCGGCCTGAAGCCGGAGCGATCCTACAACGGCAACGCGGGATACCAGTTCTTTTTCCTGGAGAAAAGCCTGACCTTCGGCGCGGACTATTTCATCAGCCTGGTGAGGAACCGCATCGAGAAGATCGCGGGCTCCGACGAGCCGCCGGTCAACATAGAAAAGATCGTCTCCCAGGGCATAGAAGGGTACGTGACCTACGAGAAGAGAAACATATCGGTTTTTAAAAAGATCACCGCGTCAGTCTATTACACGTACCTCAACTGCGTGAACATGGACGATTCATGGAACGCGAAAGTGAACAAGGGACCCTATCTCGAACTGACCCCGGAGCACCACCTTGTCGCCGAAGTGAGGCTACTGTTCAAGACCGACACGATGCTGGCCCTGTGGGGGAACGCCAAGTTCAACCAGGTCATGTACGCCATGCGGGCGCGTCCCGAGCCCGATGTCCAGTTGTATCCGTATTCGCGCCTTTTCTTCGAAACGGTTAAACTCCACAATCCGGTTATGCTCAACGTGAAAATTTCCCAGAAAATATATAAGTATATTTCCGTATATATTCTCTGCAAAAACATCCTCGATGATTATTTCGCCGATCCCTTTAACCCGGGACCCGGACGGATGTTCTACGGCGGTGTGAACCTGAGGTATTAATTCAATCCAGGCGGTAACGGGTAAAATACCGGATTTTGAATATCAGACTTGTTGCAATTCATAATTAATTAAAGGGGTCCAAGGGGCGAAGCCCTTTAAAAAGCCCCCGCAGGGGTCCGCTGCGAGCCCGAGACGCCGGTTTCGCAAAAAGTCTATTCACCATTTTAACTTTCTGGCTGATCCCTGTATTTTTTTAATTGACGAGTCTCAAACTCTCCCCATATCCTAGCAGCAGAGGATGACCATGCCGGAAAAATTAATGAACACCAAAGAGGTCGCAGAATACCTGGGTATCAACGAAAAGCAGGTCTACGCGCTCATCAAAACAGGCTCCATCCCGTGCACGCGGGTCACCGGCAAGTGGATATTCCCGAAGCACCTTATCGACGAATGGATCGATTCATCGGCCCGCCAGAACCCGGACCGGAAACCGTCCGCGGGGCCCGGCAACCGCATCCTCGCGGCCGGAAGCAATGACCCGGTCCTGGACCTCCTCATCAGCCAGAACAACTCCGAGGACTTCTCCATCTTTTCCTGCAATATAGGGAGCACCCAGGGCCTGCAGTTCCTGAAGGAATCGAAGTCCGATATCGCCTGGTGCCACCTCTTTGACCCGGAATCCAAAACCTACAACATACCCTACATCGCGTCGCACCTGACGGACAAGAAGATCGCCGTGGTGCACCTCTT